>NZ_AP017312.1:345000-462500 GCF_002355375.1 Aneurinibacillus soli
AGATAGTGATTATCCGTAAACTCTTTTACCGGAATTACAGCTTGAATATGCTCGTCCTGTTCAATTTGCAGCAAGTTAATAATCGGAATCCCTTTAGCAGTCCGCCCCAATTCTGGAACCTCATATGCTTTTAAGCGATATACCTTACCTTTGTTTGTAAAGAATAGCAAGTAGTGGTGTGAATTTGTCGTAATCAAGTGCTGAACAAAGTCATTTTCCCTTGTGTCCATGCCTTGAATTCCACGACCACCGCGGCGCTGAGATCGATAAGTATCTACGGGCAAACGCTTAATATATCCTCGATGAGTCAATGTGACAACCACTTCTTCTTGTGGGATCAAATCCTCATCTTCGATATTATTCATATCCATACTAATTTCTGTGCGACGTTCGTCTCCGTACTTATCACGAAATTCTGTCAGCTCATCTGCAATAATAGAGAGAATTTTTGCTTCATCCCCTAAAATCGCACGCAGTTCCGTAATTAATGCTGTAAGTTCATTGAACTCATCCGTTAGACGATCAATCGAAAGGCCTGTTAATGTTTGAAGACGCATTTCCAGAATAGCATTCGCCTGTTCAAGCGTAAAACCAAGCGGCACATCTCGACCATTCAAGATAAATGTATCGGCCATCAAGAAACTGCGAGCCTCTTCGCGGTCAGCAGCTGAACGAATCGGGCCGCTTCTATCCACGAGATCATCCACAATATCAATCGCCTTCAGAAGACCTGCGACAATATGAAGACGGCTTTCTGCTTTCCGCAGTTCATACGCTGTACGGCGGCGAATGACTTCCTTCTGATGCTCCAAATAATAATAAAGCATCTCTTTTAAATTCAAAATGCGTGGCTCATTATTCACAAGTGCCAGCATATTAATGCCAAAGCTTGTTTGCATCGCCGTATGACGGTATAAATTGTTCAATACAACCTGCGGATTTACGTCACGTCGCAATTCAATGACAATTCGCATACCATTGCGATCCGATTCATCCCGCAGATCCGTAATCCCTTCAAGCTTCTTCTCACGTACAAGCTCCGCAATCTTCTCAATCATCCGCGCTTTATTTACCTGATACGGAATCTCTGACACGATAATTCGTGCCTTATTTCCGTGCTCCTCAACCTCTGCTTTCGCCCGAATCACAATCGACCCGCGACCCGTCTCAAATGCTCGACGAATTCCACTGCGCCCCATAATAAGAGCCCCTGTCGGAAAGTCCGGTCCTGTAATGTACTCCATTAAATCCCGAATTGTACACTCCGGATTTTGAATCAGTAGCAATACACCATTAATGATTTCCGTAAGGTTATGAGGAGGAATATTCGTTGCCATCCCTACGGCAATTCCTGCTGCTCCGTTTACAAGCAGGTGTGGAATACGCGCAGGCATCACAAGCGGTTCCTGTTCATTTCCATCATAGTTCGGACCAAAATCAATCGTATCTTTGTTAATGTCCCGCATGAGTTCGGTCGCAATTTTGGACATCCGAGCTTCCGTATACCGCATAGCTGCTGCTGAATCACCATCAACGGAACCAAAGTTTCCGTGTCCATCTACCAGTGGATACCGATAAGAGAAATCCTGAGCCATCCGCACCATCGTTTCATAAACAGCTGCATCACCGTGCGGGTGATACTTACCAATTACATCTCCAACGATACGAGCAGACTTCTTATACGGTTTATCCGGTGTCACACCCATCTCATTCATCGCATACAGAATACGGCGGTGTACTGGCTTCAGACCATCCCGCACATCCGGAAGCGCACGACTGACAATAACGCTCATCGCATATTCCAGGAATGATTCACGCATCTCCTGGTTTATATTAATGTCAATAACATTTGATTGTTGTTCGGACATAGCTACCTCCGTCTCTAACGTTTTCTTACTCCAAGAAGCATCAGTAAAAACGTTTTATCCATAACTGCTATTATACCATTTTTCCCCGTTAAAACAAAAAAATAAGCCCCCCGTTCAAGAGGAAGGCTTACGTTGTTATTTACACATCAAGATTGCGGACTCTTTTTGCGTTTTCCTGAATAAAATCACGGCGTGGTTCTACTTTGTCACCCATGAGCATCTCAAAGATCTCATCGGCCTGCATTGCATCTTCAAGTGCCACACGCAGCAGTGTACGGCTCTCCGGGTCCATTGTTGTCTCCCAAAGCTGCTCCGGATTCATCTCCCCCAGACCTTTATAGCGCTGAACATTCGGCTCAGGGCGATCAGGAGCTTCTTTCCGAATTTGATTCAGCTGGGCGTCATTGTACGCATAGCGAATCGTTTTGCCCTGCTGGAATTTGTACAGCGGCGGCTGAGCAATATACACATACCCTTGTTCAATTAAAGGACGCATATAGCGAAACAGAAATGTTAACAGGAGCGTTCGAATATGTGCTCCATCAACATCGGCATCCGTCATAATAATAATCTTGTGATAACGCGCTTTTGCGATATCAAAATCCTCTCCAATCCCTGTGCCAAGCGCCGTAATAATCGCACGGATCTCCATATTGGACAGAATCTTGTCGAGACGTGATTTTTCTACGTTCAAAATTTTACCCTTCAACGGTAAAATCGCCTGGAACTTGCGGTCACGCCCTTGCTTAGCCGATCCACCAGCTGAGTCACCCTCGACCACATACAGTTCGCTAATCGCAGCATCACGGCTAGAACAATCAGCGAGCTTACCCGGCAGGGAACTGAATTCAAGTGCATTCTTGCGACGGGTAAGTTCACGCGCTTTTCGGGCAGCTTCCCGGGCGCGTGCTGCCATAAGCGACTTTTCTACAATCCGTTTTGCTTCCTGGGGATGTTCGTTTAAGTACGCTGAGAATTCTTCTGCAAACAGCGACTCCGTTATGCTGCGAGCTTCGCTGTTGCCAAGCTTTGTTTTCGTTTGCCCTTCGAATTGTGGTTCCGGAATTTTCACGCTGATAATAGCCGTTAGCCCTTCTCGTACATCATCTCCGGTCAGATTTACATCTTTATCCTTAAGTATACTCTGCTTACGTGCATAGTCATTAATAATACGCGTCAGTGCACTTTTAAAGCCAGACTCATGCGTGCCACCTTCATGTGTATGAATATTATTGGCATACGAGTAAATATTGCTTGCGAATGAGTCATTATATTGAATCGCAATCTCTACAGTAAGGCCGTCCTTTTCACCTTCAAGAAAAATCGGCGGCTCATGTAATTTTTCACGGTTCTTATTAAGATATTCAACAAAAGACTGGATTCCGCCTTCATAATGGTACGTGTCTTCTCTGCCTTCATCCCGTTCATCATGAAGCGTAATGCTTATACCGCGATTCAGGAAAGCTAGCTCCCGCAAACGCTTCTGCAAAATTTCGTAGTCATAAACCGTTGTCTCTGTAAATATCTCTGGATCTGGCAGGAATGTAACTTTTGTTCCTTTATCTTCTGCATCACCAATCACCTTCAGCTCATCGAGCGCTCCACCCTGCGCATAATGCTGAATATACCGCTTCCCACTTCGCTTTACTTCTACAGTCAACGACTTGGAAAGAGCATTTACGACTGATACCCCAACCCCGTGCAAACCACCAGAAACTTTGTATCCTTCACCACCGAATTTACCGCCTGCATGAAGAACAGTCAGTACGGTTTCGACCGTAGACTTGCCTGTTTTTTCATGAATTTCAGTCGGGATGCCCCGACCATTATCCGTCACAGAAACACTATTACCTTCATGAACATATACATGAATGTCATCACAGTATCCAGCAAGAGCTTCGTCAATGGCGTTATCTACAACTTCCCATACGAGATGGTGCAGACCACGGCTACTTGTCGAACCAATATACATACCCGGACGTTTGCGAACCGCTTCGAGGCCCTCTAATACCTGAATCTGACTGGCACCGTAATTGCTTTCTCCGTTCGTTGTCATATCAAGTCTCACCTGCTTTCCAAGAAATTAGCACGACGTTTCAGTGTAAGCGAAGAGATAGGTGAACCATATACCTTACCTTCTGTTACCACATACGACTTTGTTTGTTCACCGCCGAGCACAATCAGACGTCCATCTTCCTCAGCCTGCGCAAGAAACTGGCGGGTTGTTTTGGAAGACTGCTTCATCTGAAAATCAAGAATGATAATAACGTCTTTTGATCGTACAACCATATCGCCACCCAGATGAATAAACATATCGTTCTCCCCTTACGTTTCCCGCACGACTGTTCCCTGGTTAACCCGATAAAGAGCAGCCTGCTGAAGAGTTTGATGGTACAGTCCTTCTACACCTGTTGTCGTTACAAATGTCTGTACCCGGTCTTTAATATTTTGTAGAAGATGGGACTGCCGGTTCGCGTCTAGTTCAGACAACACATCATCGAGAAGAAGTAGCGGATATTCACCAACTTCCTGGTGAATCAGCTCGATCTCAGCTAACTTCAGCGACAGAGCAGTCGTTCGCTGCTGTCCCTGCGACCCGTACTGATGCACATTTGTCCCATTAATAAAAAACTCTATATCATCACGATGCGGACCGGCCAGACTTGTACCGCGTGCGATCTCCCGGTCCTGAATAGACGTTAGATGCTTGTAGATGACATCTACCGCTTCCTGCTGCGACATGTCCTGTGTAACAGGAAGTGAATTGTGATAGGCAAGATGCAAATGTTCCTTGCCCTGTGTAATCTGAGCATGGATTTCCTGCCCCCACTGCTCTAATTTTCCCATGAATCCGTACCGTTTCATAAGAACTTTCGCTGCCACATCTGCCATCTGCATGTTGTACACATCTAGCATGTCACGATACGGTTTACCCATTTGCAGTTCTTTCATGGCCTGATTTCGCTGCTGAACAATTTTTTGATACTGCAAAATAGCATGCAAATACGATTTAGAGACTTGTCCAATCTCCATATCAAGAAAACGGCGCCGAACATTCGGACTGCCCTTGACGATGCCAAGATCTTCTGGGGCAAACATCACCACATTCATTGCGCCAATATAATCGCTCAATTTTCGTTGCTCAAGACTATTAATTCTCGCCTTTTTTCCTTTGGGCGTCAACCTGATATCCAGTGATATAGTTCCGTGCCGCCGCTCTGTACGGCACGAAAGAGATGCATACTCCTGCTCCCACTGAATCAATTCTTTATCTTTGCTAGTCCGGTGCGCCTTGGCCATAGCCAGCACATAAATCGCTTCGAGCATGTTTGTTTTTCCCTGTGCATTATGTCCAACGAACAACACAATCGGCTGGTCAAACTGGACATGTGCATGCTCAAAATTGCGATAATGTGTTAATTCAAGTTCAGTAAGGATCAAACCGTATTCCCTCCCGGCGCTTCGCTGCTTCGTGCGAGCACTGCTGGTTACTGCACGGTTTGCCGAGAAACTTCAAACATTCCAAAACCTTCTACGTAAACCGTATCCCCATTATACAATTTTTTACCGCGTCGGTTTTCACTTTCTCCGTTTACTTTAATTTCTGCTTCCGCAAGAAGAATTTTAGCATGACCGCCGGTAGAAGCAATTCCTGCCAGCTTTAGAAATTGTCCTAATTGGATATATTCTGTTGTGATTTCTACACTTGTCTTTTCCATTTTTCTCTCTCCTATTGGTTGGTTCGAACAGGAAGGATCAGGTGCAAGATCCAGTCATGATCGGTTGGGCGAATAATAAACGGGCTCATTGCACCCGTAAATCCAATTCGAATCTCAGTGCTATCTACCACTCGAAGCGAATCGATCATGTATTTCGCATTAAACGAAATTTTTACATCTTCGCCTTCTGTGGATGATGGCACAATTTCTTCTGTCACGGTACCAACTTCCGGGATGTTGGACGAAATCTCGATTACACCATCTGGACGTGTAAACAAGCGAACAACATTATTTTTTCCATCCCTTGCTAACAAGCTTGCCCGTTCGATTGCTCCGAGAAACTCTTTTGTGGATAAAATCATTTCTGTTTTCATATTCTGCGGAATGATTCGACTTGTATCTGGATATGTTCCATCAAGAATACGGGAGTAAAACAAAATCTGATTTACTTTCGCAAGAATCTGGTTATCTGTAATTACGATATCAACCAGTTTATCATCATCTGAGAGAATTTTGCTTAATTCAAGTAGGCTTTTTCCTGGAATGACAACATTATGAAAACTAAGCCCTGCTGCTGATTCCACCGTTGCCTTACGAGTAGTTAAGCGATGGCTGTCGGTTGCAACAAATGTTAATTCTCCGTTTTCAAGACTCCACATGACTCCCGTTAAAATGGGCCGTGTTTCTGTTGTCGCAACAGCAAATACGGTTTGTCGAATCATTGTTTTCAACAGATCAGCTGGCATACTTAATACTTGATTTTCCTCAATTTGTGGGAGACGAGGATAATCTTCCGCATTCATTCCATTCAAATTGAATTGGGATCTGCCTGAAGAAATGGTTGTTACAAATCGATCATGTACCGAAATCGTTACTTGTTCTCCTGGAAGCTTTCGAACAATTTCTCCTAAAAAACGAGATGGGAGCACAATGCTACCCGGTGTTATATTCTCGATCCATTGATGTTCACCAGATTCTGCTGGAATATACTGCTCAATGGAAATATCAGAATCACTTGCTGTTAATATAATGCCGTCTTCATGAGCAACAATTTTAATACCGGTCAGTATTGGAATTGTTGTTCGTGAGGAAACAGCTTTGCTCACCGTATTAATGGCATGTGTAAATTGATCTCTTTGAATAGTAAATTCCATTGTAGCCTCCCTAGCATGGCAAGTGTATCTCTTACATACACTTATATTTTATATTCTTTTTAAGTACTAATAGTAATAGGGGCGGTGGATATGTGTATAAGTGACTTGAGATAAAGAAATAAAGCCTATACACATGTGGATAAGTTTGTGTACAGGCTGCAGTTGTTATTTGAATTTATACACAGGCCAATTACTACCCTTTTCGAATCCGCTCAATTAAATCTTGAATGGTGGTTTGCAGCTGGCTATCTGTCTGCAAAGCATGTGTAATTTTCTCGTGAGCGTGAATAACGGTTGTGTGATCACGACCACCGAATTCTTCTCCAATCTTTGGCAGAGAAAAATCAGTCAGCTCACGGGACAGATACATAGCGATCTGACGCGGAAACGCAACTGATTTTGTTCTTTTTCTCGCTTTAAAATCTTCCATCTTTAGATCGAAGTGTTCCCCTACCGCTTGCTGAATGGCAGGAATATTAATCACGCGCGGCTTGCTAGATGGAATAATATCTTTTAGTGCTTCTACAGCAAGCTCAGTATCGATATCACGATTAATAAGGGAAGAATAGGCTACTACACGAATAAGAGCTCCTTCTAGCTCACGTATATTCGTGTCAATTTGATTGGCGATGTATACCATAACCTCGTTTGGAATCTCCAGATTATCCGCTTTTGCTTTCTTTCTTAAAATGGCGATCCGTGTCTCCAGATCAGGAGGCTGAATATCTGTAATCAATCCCCATTCAAAACGGGACCGCAACCGATCTTCTAGCGTTGGAATTTCTTTTGGCGGTCGGTCGCTTGAGATAATGATCTGCTTGCTTTCTTCATGCAGTGCGTTGAATGTATGGAAGAATTCTTCCTGTGTTTGCTCTTTTCCAGCTAGAAACTGAATATCATCGATTAAAAGAATATCTACGTTGCGATATTTATTACGAAAATTTCCTGTTTGATTGTCTCGAATCGAATTAATGAATTCATTCGTAAATTTTTCTGAAGAAAGATATACGACTGTTGCATTCGGGTTCTGTTCCAGCACATAGTGACCAATTCCATGCATGAGATGTGTTTTGCCAAGACCGACTCCTCCATAAATAAAAAGCGGATTGTACGCTTTTGCGGGAGCTTCTGCTACGGCCAGAGAAGCTGCATGCGCAAAGCGATTACCGGCCCCAATGACAAATGTATCAAACGTGTACTTGGGATTTAACATTGTCGGCGGAAAATCGTCATTTCCACCTGCTTTTTTTCCTTTTTTGGAGGGGGGTGATACCAGCGATTCTTCCTGCTCATTTACTGAAGTTGGAATAACAAATTTCACCGTAATAACTTTGCCCATAATTTCATATAGTATCTCAAGAATAAGATCCGAATAGCGAGATTCGAGCCAGTCGCGTGTAAATTCATTAGGCGCTGTGATTAGAAGTGTATTGTCATCAAGAGATGTAGCTTTTGTTGATTTAAGCCAGGTTTCAAAACTTGGTTTGCTAATACGCTTCTGTATATGAGCGAGTGCAGTATCCCACAATTCTTTTATATTTGTGACCATGAGTCTCCTCCCTTCTTCTCTTCCGCATACGTATGTTCAGCAGCGGACTGCTGTTTTGCTCAGCTAAGAAGAAGTTGAACAAGCGGAATGTGGATAAGTTTTTAATAAAAATTAGCTATATTTCAAGATATTTTTATGGTTTTCGACAAAATCTTTAAAAGGTGTGGATATAGTTTTCCACACCTTTGTATAACTGTCCACAGTATTATCCACAGTGTGTGGATAAACGATACTCTTTGTCCCAGTTATCCACCGGTTAAAACAAAATTATGATAGCAGATAAATATGTAGATCGCAATGATTTTTTGATACTTATCCACAAACTCTACAACTTGTGTATTCAAGATATTCACAGCACTAGATTTTGTGCACAATCAGGGGAGAAGTTTGTCGATAATTGGGATGCGGGAAATATTTTTATCCACAAAACGTTCGGGAAATAAAAAGTGTGGATAGAGTGTGGTAGTTAGCAAGAGGCTTGACATGATACATAACAGGTATATATAATAATCAAGACTGTCTATGTACAGAGTGGATGGAACCTTCCCAAGGAGGTGGATATAATGAAACCGACATTTAAACCGAACAATCGCAAACGTAGCAAAGTTCACGGCTTCCGCGCTCGTATGAGCTCTAAAAACGGTCGTAAAGTTCTTGCTGCACGTCGTAGAAAAGGAAGAAAAGTATTATCAGCATAAGGCCACTATTGAAGTGGCCTTTTCTACCGTTTTGTCGGGGACTTGTTCCCCGATCAGAACGGGGAAGCAGAACAGCAGGTGAGGGGTGTGCCCTTTGTATCGCCAGAATCGATTGCGAAAAAATGAAGAATTTCAGACGATCTTTAAAAAAGGAAAATCTGTGGCTAACCGCCAGTTCGTCATTTATTTGCTGCCAAAAGAAGGACAAGATTCATTTCGTGTAGGGGTATCGGTCAGCAAGAAGATGGGCAATGCTGTTGTGCGTAATCGTTTGCGCCGACTCATAAAGGAAAGTATTCGCCTGCGTGCAGATGAGGTAAAATCAAATGTAGATTTCATTGTAATCTGCAGGCTTCCGGCAGTTGAGCTGGAATTCGATGCGTTTCAGGGAAGCTTATACCACTGCATGAGGAAGGCGAAGCTGTTTTCTTCTATACATAAAGAAGAAGGGAAGTAAATTCCCTTCTTAAAATTCAAGTTCAGAAAGCTTACATTTTTATCGGTCAACTATATAAGTTGCAAGGAGGAATTATTCTTGCTGCCTAAAAAAATAAAAATGGCGCTGTTGTTTCTTCTCATCGCCCTTCTGTCAGCAGGGTGTAGTGCGGCAAATCCAAAAAATCCGCTCCCGATTAATCCACACGGAGGCATATGGGATCGGTTTTTCGTGTATCCGCTGTCGTGGCTACTACAAGAAGCTGCGTCTCTAGTTGGCGGTAGTTATGGTCTCTCAATTTTAATTGTTACAGTTCTGGTTCGACTCGTTATTTTGCCGCTTATGATCAAACAAATGAAGAGCAGCAAAAGAATGCAGGAACTGCAGCCTGAGATGACTAAACTTAAGGATAAATACAAGAATGATCCGCAGAAATATCAGCAGGAAATGATCAAACTGTATCAGGTGCACCAGGTTAATCCGCTTTCGGGATGTCTTCCGATCGTGATTCAAATGCCGATCTTAATGGCATTTTATCATGCGATTATTCGTACGGCTCCGATTCGGGAACATGATTTTCTGTGGCTTCAACTTGGCCAAAAGGACCCATTCTTTATCCTTCCAGTTCTAGCCGCAGCCACAACGTTCTTGCAGCAGTGGATGACAATGAGAAATAATACGGCTATGGCAGATAATCCGCAGATGAAGATGATGCTGTATATCATGCCGGTCATGATTCTCGTCATTTCCATTTCACTTCCATCTGCGCTTTCTCTTTACTGGGTGTACGGTAATATTTTCACGATCACCCAAACATACTTCCTGTATCGTGATACGACACCTCAAGGAGGTAACAAGAAGTGAATCAGGTAACGGCAACGGGAAAAACAGTCGAAGATGCGATTCGTGTAGCACTTGCTCAGCTGAATGCTGAGCGAGAAGATGTGAGTTTCCGTGTTCTCGAGGAACCAAGTAAAGGTTTTTTGGGCTTGATCGGAGTACGGAAAGCAAAAGTAGAAGTCACATTGGTAGAAAAAGAGGTGGCGAAAGAAATTTTGTCACCAGAAGAAGCGCAATCTGTTAGTGAACCATTGCCGGAACCTGAAAGGCTTGAGGAACCGCAAGAATCTAAGATTTTAGAACAGGAAAGTCCTGCATCGGATGCCGATCCGATTGAACAAGGACGAGCGTTTCTGGAAGAAATTCTAGCTACGATGGACATTAAAGCCAATGTTCAGCTTTCAGTTAAGCAGGGGATGCCTGTTATGACCATTGTTGGAAAAGGCCTCGGTTTAATTATTGGTCGACGTGGACAAACACTTGATTCTCTTCAGTATCTGGTGAATATTGTAGCGAACCGAAATGTGAACAAAAAAGTTCGGATTGTATTAGATGCAGAAAAGTACCGTCAGAAGCGGAAAGAATCGCTTGTGCAGCTGGCGGAACGTATGGCTACTCAAGTGATACGCACCAAAAAAGTAGTGCGTCTTGAACCGATGAACCCGACTGAACGTAAAGTTATTCACAGCCGCCTACAAAAACATTCTCAGGTGCAAACATATAGTGAAGGAACAGAACCATATCGTCGGGTAGTTATTACGTTAAAAAAGCAACCATAGCATTATCCACAGAACCCTCTCTAGCAAGAGAGGGTTTTTTTGTTCTCAAATATTCATAGAGTATGGTATTCTATACATTTAGGGAAAGCTTTAAAAAACATGTTTTTACAGAGTGGTGACATATAATGATGGATTTCGATACAATTGCAGCGGTTGCTACACCACTGGGCGAAGGCGGGATCGCCATTATTCGCGTAAGTGGACCGCAGGCTGTAGAGGCTGTGGATAAGATTTATAAGGGGCGGAATCGATTATCCACTGTGGATACACATACGATTCAGTACGGTCACCTTGTGGATAATGAGGGAGATGTGTTAGAGGAAGTCATGGTGTCGGTTATGCGGGCACCGCGCACATTTACGAAGGAAGATGTAGTGGAGATTAACTGTCATGGCGGGATTGTTTCGGTAAAGCGAGTGCTTGATCTTGTGCTTGAACAAGGTACACGGATGGCAGAGCCAGGTGAGTTTACAAAACGTGCATTTTTAAACGGACGAATCGATCTTTCTCAGGCGGAAGCGGTCATTGATTTAATCCGCGCTAAAACAGATAAAGCGATGAAAGTCGCCCTGCATCAGGTTCAGGGCAAGTTATCTCTTCTGATTGAAGATCTACGTCGTCAATTGATTCAATTAATGGCGCATATTGAAGTCACCATTGATTATCCGGAGCATGATGTAGATGATGTAACGCGGAATCTTCTGTCGGAGAAGAGTCGCTGGGTGCAGGAAGAGATTGAGAAACTGCTGCGTACTGCAAAGCAGGGGAAAATCCTAAGAGAAGGTTTATCAACGGTTATTGTCGGACGGCCGAATGTTGGGAAGTCTTCGCTTTTGAACAGCTTGCTACAGGAAGTGAAGGCGATTGTAACCGACGTTCCAGGGACAACTCGCGACATTATAGAAGAATACGTCAATGTACGAGGCATTCCGCTTCGGCTTGTTGACACTGCCGGAATTCGGGATACGGAAGATATTGTGGAGCGAATCGGTGTCGAAAAATCGCGGGAAATGTTGAGTAAAGCAGATCTTGTACTGCTTGTGCTGAATCATGGCGAAGAGTTAACAGAAGAAGACCGGAATCTGTTGCAGGTTGTTCAACCGATGAATGCCATTATAATTGTAAATAAAGTGGATTTGCCGCAGCGCATTGATCTCGATAACGTTCAGAAGATGGTCGGTAATATGCCCGTAGTTATGATGTCTATTGCCAGGGAAGAAGGAATTGAACGGCTAGAAGAAGCAATTGCTAGCAAGTTCTTCTCCGGTTCGATTCAGAGTGAAGACCTTACGTATGTGAGTAATGCCCGCCATATTCAACTGCTACGAGAAGCTTCTCAGGTCATTGGAGAGGCGATTGAGGCAGTGGAGGGCGGTCTGCCTGTTGATATGGTTGCGTTTGATATCCGGCGCACATGGGAATTGCTTGGTGAGGTAATTGGTGATACCGTAAGTGATGATCTAATTAGCCAGATTTTTGCGCAGTTTTGTCTCGGCAAATAGGAAAGGACACGCCATATGGCGTAGAGGAGGCTATATAAAGTGGGATATAAGGCAGGTTCGTTTGACGTCATTGTAGTCGGTGCCGGCCATGCAGGAGTAGAAGCGGCGCTTGCTGCTGCCCGCATGGGATGTTCAACACTGCTGTTGACGATCAATCTTGATATGATCGCTTATATGCCGTGCAACCCATCTATTGGGGGCCCGGCAAAAGGGCATGTAGTGCGTGAAATTGATGCTCTCGGTGGAGAAATGGGCCGAAACATTGATAAAACATACATTCAAATGCGCATGTTGAATACAGGCAAGGGCCCTGCTGTTCATGCGCTACGTGCACAGGCCGATAAATTCCTGTATCAGCATGAAATGAAGAAAACAATCGAAGAAACCGATAACCTTGTACTTCGTCAGGGCATGGTTGAGAGTCTCCTTGTAGAAAATGGAGTATGTAATGGTGTGGTAACGAAAACAGGTGCAGAATACGACGCCAAGGCGGTTGTATTGACAACTGGCACGTATCTGCGTGGCAAAATTATTATCGGAGATCTGCAGTATGAGAGCGGTCCGAACAATATGCAGCCGTCTGTTGAACTGTCTCATCATCTGCGTGAACTTGGGCTGGAGCTTGTCCGCTTCAAAACCGGAACGCCGCCACGTGTGCATGGCAGTACCATTGATTATTCACAGACAGAAATTCAGCCGGGTGATGATGTCCCTCGTGCTTTCTCGTATGAAACAACGGAATTCCGAGTAGAAGATCAGCTTCCTTGCTGGCTGACCTACACAAGTGAAGATACGCATACGATTATTAATTCTAATCTGCACCGTGCCCCGATGTTTTCCGGTGTAATTGAAGGGACGGGTCCGCGCTATTGCCCGTCTATTGAAGATAAAATTGTTCGCTTCAGTGACAAGCCGCGCCATCAATTGTTCCTGGAGCCAGAGGGCCGCAATACGGAAGAGGTGTACGTACAGGGATTATCCACAAGCATGCCAGAAGAAGTACAGCTTGATATCCTTAAGTCCATTCCAGGATTAGAAAACGTTAAAATGATGCGTCCGGGTTATGCCATCGAATACGATTCAGTCGTACCAAGCCAGCTCTGGCCGACGCTGGAGACGAAGCAGGTACAAGGATTATATACAGCCGGACAGTTGAATGGAACGTCTGGCTATGAAGAAGCGGCTGGTCAGGGATTGCTAGCCGGTATTAACGCAGCGTGCAAAGTACAAGGGCATGATCCAATTATTCTTGATCGCTCTCAGGCATACATCGGTGTCATGATTGATGATCTGGTAACCAAAGGAACGAATGAGCCGTACCGTCTGCTCACTTCACGTGCTGAATATCGTTTGTTGCTGCGCCATGATAACGCAGATATGCGCCTGACTGAAATCGGACATGAGATCGGTTTGATTCCGGATGAGCGTTTTGCTCGTTTCGAGGTGAAAAAGGCGCAGATTGAGGTAGAAAAAGAGCGCTTGCTAGCGACAAAAATTGGCCCGACACCGGAAGTTCAGCAAATGCTGCGTGAAGTGGGCTCCAAAGAACTTGATAACGGCATTGATCTGTATTCGTTGTTGAAGCGTCCGGAAGTATCATATGCGCGAGTTGTCGAACTTTTCCCGGCAGAAATAGATGTGCCGGCTGATGTAGCCGAACAGGTAGAGATTCAGATTAAGTATGAGGGGTATATTCGCAAGCAACTGCAGGATGTAGAGCGTCTGAAAAAAATGGAGCAGAAGCGCCTTCCACAGAATCTTGATTATCTCAATATCCACGGATTGGCGATGGAAGCCCGCCAAAAACTCGATAAAGTGAAGCCGTTGTCTATTGGTCAGGCATCGCGCATCTCTGGTGTCACACCGGCGGATATCTCGGTGTTGCTTGTTTACCTTGAGACATACAATAAAGTTGCGAAGTAGGGGAAGAATCATGGATGCAATGATGCTTCGGCAGCTGGCTTTTGACCATGGAATTTCATTGTCGGATGAGCAGTTGTCACAGTTCTATCGGTATTATGAGTTGCTGGTCGAATGGAATGAAAAAATGAATCTGACTGGGATTACAGAACAGGGGCAGGTGTATGAAAAGCACTTTTATGACTCCATTACGCCCGCTTTTTATCACGATTTCAGTACCGTACAGAGTGTAATTGATGTAGGCTCCGGTGCGGGGTTCCCGGGCGTACCGCTTAAGATCTGCTTCCCACATCTGAAGCTTACCATTCTGGATTCGCTGAACAAGCGCCTGATGTTTCTGCAGGAAGTAACGAAAGAGCTTGGCCTGCAGGATGTATCATTCCTTCACAGCCGCGCAGAAGACGCGGGAAGGAACGCAAAATATCGGGAAGCATTCGATATGGCTACAGCCCGTGCTGTGGCACGTATGAGTGTTCTTTCTGAGCTATGTATGCCTTTTGTTAAACAGGGCGGCATATTTCTTGTTATGAAAGGCTCAAACGTTGAAGAAGAGCTTACTGAAGGCAAAAAAGCGATTAAGACGCTCGGAGGAAAAACGGAAAGGGTAGAGACATTCCAGCTTCCAGAAGAGCAGTCCGAACGCAATATTATTAGTATTCGCAAGCAGCAGAAAACACCGGGTACGTACCCGCGCAAAGCCGGAACACCGGCAAAAAAACCGATTGTGTGAGTAATAGGAGAAGGCAGTCGTTTCGGCTGTCTTTTCTTCTGCTTATTTTTCGTAACGTTTCACGTGAAACATGGAAGAGGGCAGGAAATAAAAAAGCAAATGGCGAAATAGGACAGAAGCGGAAAGAAGGAGAGTGGGTGGTGTTAGTTTATGAAGGATCAGTTTTCCCGTTTGTTTGGTTTAACAGAGCGGACGGAGCATGAAGAAATCAAACAGATTCTTGTTACACAGATTGTTCCCAATCCTTATCAGCCACGAACAGTATTCGATAATAACAAAATCGATGAATTATGCGAAACGATAAAAGTACATGGAGTTATTCAACCTATCGTTGTCCGGGAGCGTAACGGCGCATTTGAAATCATCGCAGGTGAGCGTCGCTGGCGGGCCGTAACCAAACTTGGCATGGAGAAAATCCCGGCAATTGTTAAAGATTTTAACAACGAGCAAGCGGCATCGATTGCCTTAATTGAAAACTTGCAGCGAGAAGGACTAACTCCGATTGAAGAGGCGCTTGCGTACCAAAAATTAATTGATATTCACGGCCTGACACAGGAGAGTCTGGCCAATCGGCTGGGAAAAGGTCAATCAACCGTTGCCAACAAACTTCGTCTTCTGCATTTGCCGGATGCGGTACAAGAAGCGCTGCTTGGGCGTAAGATTTCAGAACGCCACGCGCGTGCGTTACTTTCTTTAAAGAATGAAGAGTTGCAGCTGAGAGTCCTTCAGGAAGTCGTAGAGAAGGGCTGGAATGTCAAACAGACAGAGCAGCGAGTAAAGCTATTGCTGGAGAAACAGCAGGAGAGAAAAGCGCCGCAGCGCCGATCTTTCTCAAAAGACATGCGACTTGCCATCAACACAGTGCGTCAGTCGGTTGATATGGTTGTGAAGAGCGGCTTGCAGATTGAAACAGAAGAAGAAGATCATGATGAATTTTATCAGTTTGTGATCAAAATCCCGAAAGAAAAACATACGTAAAAATCCCGATAAGTGAAGCAGAGGTGTAACGGATGGGGAAAATTATTGCAGTTACGAACCAAAAAGGCGGCGTCGGCAAAACTACTACCTCTGTCAATCTCAGCGCCTGCATCGCACAGGAAGGAAGGAAAGTTCTGCTTGTTGATATTGATGCGCAAGGAAATGCAACAAGTGGGATCGGAGTCGAAAAAGCACATGTGAGCTACTGTGTGTATGATGTTTTAATTAATGATATTAATACGATGGATGCAGTTCTGCCCACAGAAATTCCAAACTTATTCGTACTTCCGGCAACAATTCAGTTAGCGGGAGCTGAGATTGAACTTGTTCCCGTATATGCCCGCGAGAAGCGGTTAAAAAAGGCGCTTGATCTTGTTCGGGACAAGTATGATTATATTATTATTGATTGTCCGCCTTCGCTTGGGATTTTAACGATAAATGCGTTAACGGCAGCTGACTCTGTATTGATTCCGATTCAGTGTGAATATTATGCACTTGAAGGACTCAGTCAGCTGTTAAATACGATTCGTCTTGTTCAAAAGCAGCTGAATCGAAATCTTTATATTGAAGGTGTATTACTAACCATGCTGGATGCCAGGACGAATCTTGGTATTCAGGTGATTGATGAAGTAAAGAAATACTTCCAGGAAAAAGTGTACGGAACCATCATCCCGCGCAACGTGCGGCTTAGTGAAGCGCCAAGCCACGGGCAGGCGATTATTACATATGACCGCCGTTCTAAGGGAGCGGAAGTATATAGTGACCTGGCCAGAGAGGTGATTGGAATTGAGTAAACGATTAGGTCGTGGCTTAGATGCACTCATTCCTACGGTTGAGGTAGAAGAAGGTGACCAAATCCTCCATGCTGACGTTCGAAAAATAAGACCTAATCCGTATCAGCCGCGTAAGCATTTTGCAGAGGATGCACTACGTGAATTGGCTGATTCCATTCAGGAACATGGTATTATTCAGCCGCTTGTTGTCCGTAAAAGTATCAAAGGATATGAGCTTGTTGCAGGTGAACGTCGGTTGCGTGCTGCTAAATCGCTTAAATTAGATCATGTTCCTGTTGTCGTTAAAGATTTTACAGACGAGCAGGTTATGCAGATTGCACTGATTGAAAATTTACAACGGGAAGATCTGAACGCAATTGAGGTCGCGCAAGCATATCAGAAGCTGATGGAGACTTTTTCGATGAAGCAGGAGGATCTGGCAAAGCGTGTAGGAAAAAGTCGTCCTCATATAGCAAATTTCCTGCGCCTTCTTCATCTCCCAAATGAAATTCAGGAAAGTGTTTCACGTGGAACATTATCTATGGGACACGCCCGAACTCTTCTTGCAGTTGAAAATGATGAGATTAAACTAGAGCTTGCCCGCGAAGTGGAAGCAAAGTTGATGAGCGTACGTGAACTGGAAGAGATTGTTCAAAGACTGAATGAAAAGAAAAAAGTTTCACGCGAAACAAAAACGGATGGAAATGAGCGATTCGTTAAAGCGCTTGAAGAACGCTTGCGCATGACATTTGGGACGTCCGTCAGCATTAAGCCATCTCGTAATAAAAGAAAAGGAAAAATCGAGATTGCTTATTTCTCAGAAGAAGATTTGGAGCGCATTCTCGAGATTATTGAAAAAAATAGTGTATAAACAGGCAACCTGCAGCCAACAGGTTGCCTTTCATTCTGATTCGGGGATACTTGTAAGAAAGAGAAAAAAGGAGTGATGACAGATGCGCACCATTTATCTGGATAATGCAGCTACGACCTGGCCAAAACCAGCAGAGGTAAGCCGGGCGATGGTAGAATGTGTAGAAGAGTATGGAGCGAATCCGGGGCGGGGCGGTCATAAGCTCTCCATGAAAGCAAGCAAGGTTGTATATGGAACACGGGTAAAGCTGGCCCAGCTTTTTGGCATTCGGAATCCAAATGATATTTTTTTTGCAGCAAATGCAACACAGGCACTCAATCAGGCAATTAAGGGTTTTTGTAAGCCAGGGATGCATGTCATTACGACAGCCTTGGAGCATAATTCGGTTCGCCGTCCGCTTGAATTTATGAAACGCGAGCACGGTATCGAAATTACATATAGTAAGCCTGATGCCAATCATCTGTTTTCCGTTGAAGAAATCCGAAAAGCGATTCGTCCGGAAACAGGGTTGATTGTGGTAACACATGGCTCTAACTTGCTTGGGACGATTACACCTATCGCTGAGATCGGCAAACTGGCACGCGAACATGGCATTACCTATCTGGTGGATGCAGCGCAAACTGCCGGTGTACTTCCGATTCATGTAGAGGAGATGGCGATTGATATGCTGGCGTTTCCGGGACATAAAGGTTTATATGGCCCACAGGGAACTGGCGGATTGTACGTACGCTCTGATCTTTCGCTTGTACCGCTTCTTCACGGGGGAACTGGCGGTCAATCAGAGTTAGCTGATCAGCCCGATACAAGACCAGATCGGTATGAAAGCGGTACGCTGAATACACCGGGGATTGCTGGTTTGGGAGCCGGGGTGGAATTTGTGCTGCAGACTGGAGTCGATACGATTCGGGAAAAAGAATGGAAGTTAACACGGCTGGCACTAGAGGAGCTGGCACAAATGCCGGGCATTCATGTATATGGACCAGATAGGCAGATCGAGCGACTAGCTGTTATTCCGCTGACCGTAGATGGTATTGAAGCATCCGAACTCGCGTATATTTTGGACCAGCAGTATAACATTGCAGTTCGTTCTGGATTTCACTGTACGCCACTTGCACATGAGACAGCAGGTACAGCAGAAACAGGAGCAGTTCGAATAAGCTTTGGGTATTTTAATAGCGAAGAAGATGTGCAGGCGCTTATTACAGCACTCAAGGAGATCCAAGAGGCGTTTGGCATGTAAGCAAAGGAGCGAATATAGGTGGTACTGCTTGGAGCGATCGTCAATGCATTGACGATCATCATCGGTGCGCTGCTTGGCTCTCGACTCTCCGGTATTCCAGAGAGTACACGGGCGACAGTCATGCAGGGGCTTGCACTTGCGGTTTTAGTGTTGGGAGTACAAATGGGGATGAAATCGGACAATTTTTTGCTTGTTATTTTTAGTTTGGTTGTCGGTTCTATCCTTGGAGAGTGGTGGAAGCTGGAGGATAAGCTTCATCAGCTTGGAAAGTTTCTGGAAAGTAGAGTTGGGAGCAAAGGGAAGGGGAGTATCGCTACAGCTTTTGTTACAGCTACGCTCGTATATTGTGTGGGGGCGATGGCGATTCTTGGTTCACTGGACAGTGGCCTGCGAAATGATCATCAGATTCTATTTACAAAAGCGATGCTAGATGGTTTCTCGGCTGTAATCTTTGCATCTGGGCTTGGAATCGGTGTATTATTCTCGGCTGTTCCTGTTTTTCTATACGAAGCAGCTCTTTCACTTGGAGCTCATTTTATTAATCAACTTGTAAGCGAGGAGATGCTGATGCTAATTGTGAAAGAAGTGACAGCAACCGGTGGGATTATGATTATGGCGATTTCTTTGAATTTGCTTGGCGTTGTTAAAATTAGAACAGCAAATATGCTGCCGGCTCTTCTCGTTGTGACAGTGGGTGTGCCAGTTATTAAAAACTGGTCTGCTGTTCAAACGTGGTTTATGTCGATGTTTTAAAAAGAAAGAGCATACGTTTCACTGCATGGTATCGAAAGACATGCGTGGTGAATCATATGCTCTTTCATTTATTCTGATGCACTTTGATAAAAAGGGTTAGAAGACAGAGGAGGCATAAAGCGTGATGGGTACTCTTTGGAAGAAGTAATGGCTTGAGAAATAGAAGTTGCAATTACTTCGCCCATTTTCATTACGATACTGAGGCGAGTATTCTGAAGAACAAAGTATTCCATGAAGCCGCCAATGTTAACGATACCGGTGATATGGAACGTGCCTACTTCTGGAAGCTGCTTTTTCACACCGGCTCCTGGTTTGATGGGACCGTGTGCAACTGTGATTTTTCCGACACTATTCAACTGACCCAGGCACGCATCTACTGCAATAATGAGCGGATTTGTATGTTTTCTCTGCACATGTTCAATGGTTTCCTGCAGGTTAACGGCATGGACAGGAGATTCTAGCGTGCCGTATACAGTAATATGGTTCGTATACATTTTTTCCAGATTAGAGCCGACAATTGGACCCAGTGCGTCTCCGGTAGAGCGGTCAGTGCCGATACAGAAGACGATGATATCTGAATAACTACGATATGATTGAAGGCGCTGTCCGATATTTTCTGTGAGCAAAGCGATCGCTTGATCCTCTGTATGATCAACTCGATACGGTGTGAGCGGGTACATGTGTACCATATTATTGTTGTTAATCATGTGTACCTCCCGCTAAAAAATAATAGTATTAGTATATGCATAAGCTATGACAAATATACCTTTTACTATAATTTATTCACAAAGTGGAAAAAGGGGATAAAGACTAAGCTGACACGTAAAAAAATGAATGTCTCGGATGTGCGAACTGTACTGATTTTTGGTATAGTCGTTAACAGAAGCGTATGAGGCAGAAAGGATAGGCGAAGGAACAGAGAATGGAACTTTTGATTTTGATCGCATTTGATTCTACTCAGCAGGCATTGCGTGCTGAGATGCTGTTGGAGTACGCGGATATTGAGATTGATACGCGGCCGACTCCGAAAGAAGTGACAGCAGGCTGCGCTTTATCCATTGACATTTCGGCATCGGATTTCGAAAAGGCAGATCGGATTATTCGACAGGAGCAAGTAGAGATTAAAGGATATTATTGTAAAGATAACGGTATATATAGGCTGTATCAGCCGTACGAAAGATAAATATAGAGAGGGGAGGATTCGAATGGGCCTCGAAAAATATTATGACAGTTTTATGGCGTATGTGACGGATTGGAACAGATGGGAGAAGTTTGGCTCCATCACACTGAAGATCATCGTGATGTTCATTGCAGCCAAATTGATCGTAAAGATAACGAATGCTGCTGTAAACCGTATCTTTCAACAGCGGGAGAGCGGCGGGCGATTTGAGCGATTGCGTCTGGACACACGACGCAGTGAAACGATGCGAACGCTTATTAATAATATAATTAAATACACGATTTATTTTATTGCGTTCTTGAATGTATTTACGTTCCTTGGATATAATCCGCAACCTTTGCTGGCGAGTGCCGGTGTACTTGGATTGGCAATTGGTTTTGGGGCGCAGAACCTTGTTCGTGATGTGATCACCGGCTTTTTTATCATTTTTGAAGATCAATTTGCCGTTGGGGATGTTGTTACGATTGGTAAGGTAACGGGAACAGTACAGGAAATCGGATTGCGTGTAACCCGAATTAAAGTATGGACAGGAGAAGTTCATATCATTCCGAACGGTCAGATTACAGAAGTAACAAATATGTCTCTTGCAAACTCTATGGCGGTTGTTGATATCAGCGTGGGGTATGAACAGGATATTAATCATGTTGTGGAATTACTGAAAGAAGCAGCACCAAGATGGAAGGAAACCATTGAATCCATTGTAGAAATACCATCTGTACTCGGTGTGGAGCGATTCGGCCCATCGGAAGTGGTTATTCGTGTAATCGCAGAATGTGAATCCATGCAGCATGTTCCTGTGATGCGTACGCTTCGGGCTGATATTAAGGAAATGTTCGATGCTAATGGGATCGAAATTCCGTATCCACACATGGTTATGATGAATGGGGAAAAAGGAACAAACATCGAACAGGCAGAAGAAAATTCGAGACAAAAGCAAGCATCGGCTAACTAAAGGAGGGGCGGTATGGAGCGTAAGGTGTTCGGATTAGGTGATGTTGTAGAAATGAAAAAGCCGCATCCATGCGGAACAAATCGCTGGAAGATTATTCGGATGGGGATGGATATACGTGTGAAATGTCTCGGATGTGAGCACAGTGTTATGATCCCACGTGCAAAATTCGAGAAGCGATTAAAAAAGGTGTTGGAAGCAGCAGAACCTACGGAATAGAATGGCACAAAAAAAAGCGAAGGACGCCCTTCGCTTTTTTTTGTGCCATTCTTAGGCGTTCGATTTCTCGAATGCCATTAAAATAATTTCCTTGCTTGTTTCCTGGGATAGCTGGCGTTCAAGAGATTGGAGTTGTTCGACTTCTTTGCCGGACAGTTCTGCTGGTGGGAATGCATTTAAGTATTCGTTTGCCATGTTCGTCACCTCCCTGTCTCTAGTATGCTTCTTTTTTTCGCAGAATAACTCGTGCTATAATGGTAAAAGTGTTTTTGGAAACTAAACTGAGGAGTGTTTATATATATGGCAAATTCTTGCGGAATTGTAGGACTTCCAAATGTAGGGAAGTCGACGCTATTTAATGCGATTACACAGGCGGGAGCAGAATCCGCTAACTATCCGTTCTGTACGATTGAACCGAACGTCGGCATCGTGGAAGTTCCCGATCCGCGTCTGAACAAGCTGACAGAAATTGTTGTACCGAAGAAAACGGTACCGACAGCGTTCCAGTTTGTTGATATTGCAGGTCTTGTGCGCGGGGCCAGTAAAGGAGAAGGTCTTGGCAACCAGTTCCTTTCTCATATTCGTGAAGTCGATGCTATCGCTCACGTTGTACGCTGCTTTGAAGACGAAAATATCACACATGTAGAAGGAAAAATCGACCCGATTAATGACATTACGACAATCAATCTTGAGTTGATTCTGGCTGACCTTGAATCGGTAGATCGCCGTATTGATCGTCTCGGACGTAAAGTAAAGTCAGGCGATAAAGAAGCAAAAGTTGAATATGATTTATTACTTAAGGTGAAAGATGCGCTGGAGAACGAGAAGCCAGCTCGCAGCCTTGATCTAACAGACGACGAACAGAAAATGATTCACCATTTCCATATGCTGACGATGAAACCGGTTTTGTACGTAGCAAACGTAAGTGAAGACGGGATTCATGAAGCGGAAGCAGGCAATAACCCGTACGTGGAAAAAGTACGCGAGTTTGCTACGGCAGAAGGGTCTGCTGTCGTCATTATTTCGGCGAAAGTCGAATCTGAAATTGCAGAAATGGATGAAGAAGACAAGGCGATGTTCCTTGAAGAGCTTGGCCTTCAGGAATCTGGTCTTGATCGCTTGATTCGTGAAGCGTATACGCTCCTCGGTTTGATCACATATTTTACAGCCGGTGTGCAGGAAGTGCGTGCCTGGACCATCCGCCGTGGCACAAAAGCACCGCAGGCAGCAGCTGTCATTCATAATGACTTTGAACGCGGCTTTATTCGGGCGGAAGTAGTCGCTTATAACGACTTAATGGAAGCTGGTTCCATGAACCAGGCGAAAGAAAACGGCAAGTTCCGTCTCGAAGGTAAAGAATATGTTGTGATAGATGGCGACATTATGCACTTCCGTTTCAATGTATAAAATATAGCTGGACAAACATGTAAATAAATGGTAAATTAAATACAGAAAGAGCAGATAATTAACACCTTGCTATTATCTGCTCTTTTTATTATAATAGTGAAATGCGAGTTTAGAATTGCCATGTGTAATACAGGCTCGCTCCTTGTCCCGCAGTCGCGGGGCCGCTTAGTCCAAAAGGAGGTGAAAGGTATGCGCAAATACGAAGTTATGTACATTTTACGCCCAGACCTTCAGGAAGAGGCTGCTAAAGCAAACGTTGAACGTTTCTCTGGCGTCCTTACTGAGAACGGTGCTGAGCTTGAAAAAGTTAACGAAATGGGTAAAAAACGTCTGGCGTATGAAATCAACGATCATCGTGAAGGTTTCTACGTGCTCATGAACTTCCAATCCGAGCCGCAGGCTATTAACGAGATGGAACGTCTGATGAAGATCAGCGATGACGTCATTCGTTACTTAGTTGTTCGTGAAGACGAAAAATAAGTTCGATTGATTTTATAAAGGGGGTTATCGTGTTGAATCGAGCGATATTGCTAGGTCGTTTAACGAAAGATCCGGAATTGCGCTACACGCAGAACGGAACAGCTGTAGCAACATTTTCACTGGCTGTAGACCGGAGAACGACTAACCAGCAGGGTGAAAGAGAAACCGATTTTCTCAACATCGTAGTCTGGAGCAAGCTGGCTGAGCTTTGTGCCCAGTATTTGAAGAAAGGCCGTCAGGCAGCTGTCGAGGGCCGGATTCAAACACGCAACTATGAGAATAAGGAAGGCCGACGCGTCTATGTCACAGAGATTGTGGCAGAGAATGTACAGTTCATTGGTGGACAAGGTCAGGGCCAGGGTGGTTCAGGCTTTCAGGATGAGCCGTACAGTGGCGGCGGATTTGGTCAAGCTCCTTCCTCTGGTGGCGGCAGCCGTTCGCGTGATGCCTTCAATGATAATCCCTTTGCTGATACTCAAAAACCGATTGATATCTCGGATGATGATCTACCATTCTAGAAAGCTACCGGCATACTATTAATCAAGGAGGGAACTATCATGGCACAACGTCGTGGACGCGGCAAACGCCGTAAGGTTTGTTACTTTACTTCAAACAAAATCACGCACATTGACTATAAAGACATTGATTTGCTCAAGAAGTTTGTGAGCGAGCGCGGAAAGATTTTACCGCGCCGTGTAACAGGTACTTCTGCTAAATATCAGCGCATGCTGACAATTGCAATCAAACGTTCTCGTCAAATCGCCCTGTTACCATACGTGACAGAGTAGGATATAAATACATGAGAGGCAGGGGAATGATTCTTCTGCCTCTTTTTGTTGTATAGTAATAAGAATGAACAAGAAAGAGAGGTGAAGTGGTATATGCAGAGTAATGTACGAGGACTTCTGGAAGGTGCATTTATGAGCGCTATTTTTCTAGTGCTTTTTCTTATTTCGTTCTATACACCACTAGGTTTCATCGCGATTATGGCACTGCCGGTTCCGATGACAGTATACGGATATCGTCATCCGCTGAAGCAGGGATTATTAACGGTACTGGCTGCGGTATTGTTGACATTTGTATCAGCGGCTGGTGTAGCAGGTGTGCTTATATCCTTGCCGGCGGCCCTAGTTGGTATAGGAATGGGATATATATATAGGAAGAAAAACAATGCCGGTCAAGCACTTATTACCGGAACTGTGATTGGGTTGGTTACGGTATTTATCAGTATTGGTATCTCTCTTTTATTTCTTCAGATTAATCCAATTGATACGGCTGTTACAGCTATGAAAAAGATGACAGAAACTATGTTTCAAGGGATGGAAGCAAAGTTGAATGCTTCTCTTCAGCAACTTCCACAGGCACAACGAGAGGGTGCGCAGGGTCATCAGATCACAGCGATGCAGGAGAGAATCAAGATGATGGAGCAAGAACTTATTCCGATGGTATCTATGATTATCCCGGCATCGTTGATCGGATCATCGCTGTTAACTGCATTATTGAATCACGTGTTGTCTAGCCGTGTCTTACAGCGTATGGGGGCTAATGCGCCTGCTTTGCCTGCGATTCGGCATTTGCGCTTTCCACGTTCAGTTTTGTATTATTATCTTATTGCGCTCATTATTCCGGTATTTATAGGTCCGGTGAAATACCCGTTTGTAAGAATGGCGGTTATGAACATCAGTATACTGCTTCAGTATGCGATTATCATTCAAGGGTTTGCGGTGTTTGCATACTGGGCGCATAAGAAGAATTGGAGAAGAGCGGGACTTATTGTGGCTGGATGTATATTTCTTATTCCACCGTTTACCTTTATACTAACACTGATAGGCATTTTGGATGCTGGATTGGACCTGCGGGGTCGATTTCTTCAATAATAGGAGCTGAATATATGCCGAAGTTCCTGGCAAAATGCTGGTTTGGATCGCATATGATACTGGCTCTTCTTTTTGGGCTAGCGGCAACGGGGCTGCTTGCACTTTATGTCCACTGGATATTTGGGCTTCTCGGTATCCTGGGGCTGGTTCTTATCATATATGTCACACTGCAGAACAAAAAACGATTTCTTAATGAAATGGAGTCGTATGTGACTTCACTCGGCCATCGGATTCAACATGCAGGAGATGACTTGATTCAAGCTATGCCAATTGGAATTGTGCTGGTCAATGACAATCAGTTGATTGAATGGCACAATCAGTATGTGCAGACGATGACAGGCAGAACGAACTTAATTGGTGAGATGCTGCTTGAAATTTTTCCCCCGCTTGCAGATGTGAAGCCGGGGAAAGAAAAAGCGGAAATTACATATCAGAAACATATTTACGATGTGGAGATCCGCTCGGATGAGCGTCTGTTTTATTTTACAGATATCACGCTTTATAAAGAGCTGCAGATGCATTACGATGATGAGAAGCCGGTAATGGGAATTGTCCATCTGGATAATCTGGATGAAGTGGTACAGGGGATGGATGAGCAAAGTCAGAGTATCTTACTGACAAATGTAACAGGTGCGATTACCAAATGGGCACAGCAATATGATATTTATTTGCGACGATTCGCCTCGGATAAGTTCTTTGCGGTGCTGGATCAAGGAACGTTGCAAAAGTTAGAAACGACACGCTTCGATATTCTTGATGTCGTCCGTGAAATGACCACGAAAAACAAGATTCCAATCACACTTAGCATTGGGATTGGTGCAGGTGTTGATGGACTAATCGAACTCGGCGAGATGGCGCAGTCAAGCCTTGATGTGGCGCTTGGTCGAGGCGGGGATCAGGCCGCTGTGAAAGTCAGAGATAAGCTTACGTTTTACGGTGGCAAATCAAATGCGGTCGAGAAGCGCAATCGTGTGCGTGCCCGTGTAATTGCCCATGCGCTCCGTGATTTGATGCTTGAGAGTGATCTCGTATTGATTATGGGTCATAAAATGCCTGACATGGATGCGATTGGTGCTGCGATTGGGGTACTGAAAGCTGTACATGCAGCAGATAAGCAGGGGTATATTTTGCTTGATGAAAGCAACCCGGCGATTGAGCGGCTGATGCAGGCTGTAGAGGAGCATGAAGATCTGAATGATTACTTTATTACAAGTGATCAAGCGATCCAGATGGTGACACGCCGGACGCTTGTTGTGGTAGTAGACACACACCGTCCATCGATGACGATTGAACCTCGTCTGCTGAATATGACCAGCAAAGTGGTGCTCATTGATCATCACCGTCGCTCGGAAGAGTTCATTGCCGATCCTGTTCTGATCTATCTGGAACCATATGCGTCGTCTACGAGTGAGCTGGTAACGGAGCTATTACAGTATCAAGGTGAGAATCTTTCCCTTGATGTGCTGGAAGCTACAGCGCTTCTAGCCGGTATTGTAGTAGATACGAAAAGCTTTGCTTTCCGGACTGGATCACGTACGTTTGAAGCTGCATCTTTCTTGCGCCGTAAAGGAGCGGATACCGCTCTCGTGCAGATTTTGCTGAAAGAAGATCTGACACAGTATATCCGACGCGCTGAAATTGTACAGCAAACTGAGATTATCGGAAAAAACATTGCTATTGCCCAGGGGAAGAATGATGAGAAATACGGGCAGCTACTCATTGCACAGGCTGCGGATACGTTGCTTACGATGGCGGGAATTGATGCTTCGTTTGTAATCTGCCGCAGGCCGGATGATATGATTGGGATTAGTGCCCGCTCACTCGGTGACTTCAATGTTCAAGTTGTGATGGAGCAGATGGGTGGTGGCGGACATCTAAATAATGCGGCTACTCAGCTTAAGGAAGTCACGGTAGCTGAAGCAGTTGAGCAGCTAAAACAAGTATTGAAAAATTACCAGGGAGGGAAACTGAAATGAAAGTAATTTTCTTACAAGATGTAAAAGGACAGGGGAAAAAAGGAGAAATTAAAGAAGTCTCTGAGGGATATGCCCGCAATTTCTTATTTAAAAAAGGTCTGGCTCAGGTGGCGACCGAGGGTAACATGAAGATGCAACAGGCTCACCAAAAGAGCGAGGAAAAGCGCAAGCAGGAAGAGCTTGAAGAAGCAAAGGCGCTTGCCAAAGTGATGGCAGAAACGGAGATTACCATTAAGGCGAAATCAGGAGAAGGTGGCCGCTTGTTTGGAGGCGTGAGCACGAAGCAAATCGCAGAAGAACTAAAGAAGGCAGGCTTCAAAGTCGACAAGCGTAAAATTTTGCTTGATGACCCGATTCGTACGCTCGGCTACACAAATGTTCCGATCAAAATACATCAAGAGGTAACCACAACGATGAAAGTACACGTCGTTGAAGAATAGAATTGAGGGATTCTGATGAGTGATATTTTCCTCGATCGTATTCCGCCCCAAAACATCGAGGCTGAACAAGCCGTTTTGGGGGCTATTTTTTTGGAGCGAGAAGCGTTAATTGCCGCGACTGATATTTTGGTGGCAGAAGATTTCTATCGGACATCACATCAGCGTATTTTTCAGGTAATGACCGATCTCGGAGAGCGGAATGAACCGGTTGATCTTGTAACGGTAACGGCAGAGCTGGAGAATCGCAAACAGCTTGATGAGGTGGGCAGCGTCTCGTATCTGACAGATCTGGCAACGTCTGTTCCAACTGCATCGAACATCGAATACTATGCCAAAATCGTGGAGGAGAAATCAACCCTTCGTCGATTGATCCGTGCTGCTACCAAAATCGTGACGGACGGGTATACAGGCGGAGAAGATATTCCGGCTCTCTTAGGCGATGCAGAACGGCACATCATGCAGATCGCACAGCGTCAGCGTACATCAAGCTTTATGCATATTAAAGACGTGCTCATGGATACGTATGAGTATATCGAGACGTTGTCCGAGAGCAAGGGAGAAATCACAGGTCTGCCGACAGGGTACCCAGACCTTGATAAGATGACAGCCGGTCTGAAGCCGTCTGAGCTGATTATTCTGGCGGCCCGTCCGGCAGTCGGAAAGACGGCATTTGCGCTGAATGTGGCACAAAATGTGGCAGCACGCGCCGGTGCGCCGGTAGCAATCTTTAGCCTGGAGATGTCGGCGACCCAACTGGTGCAACGGATGATTTGCGCGGAAGGAAATATTGACGCGCAGCGAATGCGGACAGGTTATTTTGCGGATGATGATTGGCATAAGCTAACGATGGCAATTGGTACGCTGGCCAGTGCACCGATCTATATTGATGATACGCCAGGGATTACGATTACGGATATTCGGTCGAAGTGCCGCCGCCTGAAATCAGAGGTAGGGCTCGGGTTGATTCTGATTGATTATCTACAGCTTATTACGGGGCGCAAGGGCGGCGGAGATAACCGCCAGCAGGAGATCTCCGAGATCTCGCGTACACTGAAGCTCATTGCCCGGGAGCTGGAGTGCCCGGTTATTGCCCTGTCACAGCTGAGCCGTGCGGTTGAGCAGCGCCAGGACAAGCGTCCGATGCTATCTGATATACGTGAGAGTGGATGCTTATCATACGATACTTTGCTAACCCGTGCGGACACAGGGGAACGCGTTCCTATCGGTTCGTTGGTTGGACAGGAAAATATCCCGGTATTGAGCATGAATGATGAGCTGAAGCTGGAAGTAGCTCATATTAGTAAGGTGTTCAGCAGTGGGTATAAGCAACTGTTTGAGCTACGAACAGCAAGCGGTCGTTCGATTAAAGCTTCAGCCAACCATCCGTTCTATACAGTGGAAGGCTGGAAAGCGGTAGAAGAGTTACAAGTTGGTGAACGGGTTAGTGTAGCACGTCAGCTCACGCTAGGACCTTCAAAAGAATTGAAAGATCAAATGAGTAAAGAAGAACTTGGACTTCTTGCACATTTGATTGGAGATGGTTGTGTGCTTGCACGTCAGCCTATTCATTACACAAGTGAAGACGAAGCTAATCTTTCTTATGTAGCAGAGGTGGCTGTACAGTTATTTGGTATTCAGTCACGGGTAGTGGAGCAAAGCACATGGAAGCATATTTATCTGCCTGCTCCGTATCGTTTAGCTCGTGGTAAGCGACATCCAATCACCCTGTGGTTTGAAGAGCTTGGTATATGGAACCTTCGTTCTTATGAGAAAATTATTCCAGATAAAGTATTTAAACAGTCTAGAGATTCTATAGGCTGGTTCCTGCATCACTTATGGGCTACAGATGGTTGTATTTATTTTAAGGAAGATCAGCAAGGTAAAATCTATTATGCAAGCAGCAGTCGGACACTGGCAGAGCAAGTCCAGCATTTGTTGTTGCGACTTAGTATTCTCAGTACAGTCCGCACTGTAAAACAAGGAAAGCATAGAGCAAATTATCATGTTGATATATCAGGAAAAGATATGCAGCTTGCTTTTATGGAACGGATCGGATGTTATGGAAAGCGTGGCGGAAACATTATTGATTTTTCAGCTGCTTTACATGGGAAGAAACGGAATCCTAACCGTGATGTTATTCCGAAAGAGGTATGGTCTTACGTAGCTTCTGTTAAGGATGAGTACGGACTTAGCTGGAGAAATGTGAGTAATGGTTTAGCTATGTCTTATTGCGGCTCAACTCTTTTCAAAAGTGGTGTTTCAAGGGAAAGGTTATCGAAGCTTTATAAAGTGATCCCGGACAAAAAGTTGAGTCATCTAGCTTCTTCTGATATTTACTGGGATGAAATCATTGAAATTGTTCCGCTAGAAGTGGAAGAAGTATTTGACGCGACAGTGCCAGGTAATCACAACTTTGTTGCAAATGATTTTATTGTTCATAACAGCATTGAACAGGATGCCGATATGGTGGCGTTCTTATACCGTGACGACTACTACGATAAAGAGACCGAGAAAAAGAACATTATCGAGGTTATCATCGGTAAGCAGCGGAGCGGTCCGACGGGGACGGTAGAGCTTGCGTTCCTCAAGGAGTACAACAAATTCGTAAGTCTGAGTCACCATGATGAACGGTAATGCATACATTCCATGAAAAATCCTTATCCTATGGGATAGGGATTTTTTATAGAGCACATATATTTATCGAACGAATATTGTTGAAAAATCTAGATTGTTCGGTTTTTATTGACACAGGAAGACCGGATTGCTAAACTTAGTATGTTAAAAAAGTAGGAGGTGCCCAACCAATGTCAACTGTAGTAGTTGTAGGTTCCCAATGGGGAGATGAAGGGAAAGGTAAAGTAACCGACTTTCTCGCGGAAAAAGCAGAAGTAGTGGCACGCTATCAGGGCGGAGACAACGCGGGTCATACTATTGTTTTTGGTGGGACTAAATATAAATTACATTTGATTCCTTCGGGGATTTTTTACAATGATAAAATTTGTGTAATCGGAAACGGAATGGTTGTAAATCCGAAATCGCTCCTTAAAGAGCTTGAATACTTACATGGCCACGGCGTAAGCACAGACAATCTGCGTATTAGCGACCGTGCGCATGTTATCATGCCATACCACATCAAAATTGACGGTGCGGAAGAAGCGAGCAAAGGTGACAACAAGATCGGTACAACGCTGAAAGGTATCGGACCGGCTTACATGGACAAGGCTGCCCGTATCGGTATTCGTATGGCCGATCTGATGGATAAAGCGGAGTTCGAGAAAAAACTGCGCCGCAACCTCGAAGAGAAAAACCGTCTGTTCGAAAAAGTATACGAAGTAGAAGGCTGCAACTTCGACGAAATCTTTGAAGAGTATCTTGGTTATGCGGATCAAATCCGCAAGTATGTAGCGGATACATCTGTTGTTCTAAACGATTCTATCGATGCCGGTAAACGTGTTCTGTTCGAAGGTGCACAGGGCGTTATGCTTGATATCGACCAGGGTACATTCCCATTCGTTACTTCATCAAATCCGGTAGCAGGCGGTGTCTGCATCGGTTCAGGTGTTGGCCCAACGAAAATTCATCACGTTGTCGGGGTAGCCAAAGCATACACAAGTCGTGTAGGTGATGGCCCGTTCCCGACAGAGCTTCATGACGAGATCGGTCACCATATCCGTGAAGTAGGTCGTGAATACGGCACAACAACAGGTCGTCCGCGCCGTGTAGGTTGGTTCGACAGCGTCGTTGTACGTCATGCACGCCGTGTAAGTGGAATTACCGCTCTGTCTCTGAACTCTGTGGACGTTCTGACAGGCCTTGAGACGGTTAAGATTTGTGCCGCTTATCGTTACAAAGGTGAAGTGATTGAGCACTACCCAGCGAACTTGAACATTCTTGCGGAATGTGAACCGGTATACGAAGAACTGCCGGGCTGGACAGAAGACATTACAAAATGCCGTGCGCTTGATGAACTGCCGGAAAATGCACGCCACTACATTGAGCGTGTGACACAGCTGACAGGTATTCCACTGTCAATGTTCTCCGTAGGTCCAGACCGTGACCAAACAAATATTGTTCGCAGTGTATACGCACTGTAGAATTATGATACCATCCTGCCTGTAATCGGGCAGGATGGTTTTATTTTTTGGTGAGAAATCATTTCTAAGGTATAATTTTTTTTCCATGACGCACAATAGACAAGTAGCAACGATCATGTGGGAGGTTATGATGTTACTTGAACGAATCGCGTCATGGAAGAAGAAAGAGTTCGAGGATGACGCGCTACAAAACGAACCTGGCTATTTCTTATACAGGCTGCTAACAGGTGCGGCTACAAGCGCTCTGCTGACAGTTGCATGCGGACAAATGCTTATAATGGCATGGCCCTATATAACGGATGCACCAAAACAGGACAAACAAGCTGTACATACAGAGCAGGTCGTCAAACAGAAAGAGCAAGTAGCATGGAGCGTGCGGGAAAAGCTGTCGCACGGCGATGGGCACTTTCTAATGCCAGCTCCGGGGCCGCTTAGCTCGCCGTTTGGCATGCGCTGGGGACGGATGCATCAGGGAATTGATATTGCGAGTCCGATTGGAACCCCGGTTAAAGCAGCCGATAATGGACGCGTCATTTTTGCGGGTGTGAAAACCGGGTATGGCAATTGTATGATCATCGACCATGGTAATGGATACGAGACTGTATACGGACATCTGGATGCGCTGGTTGCTTCAGAGGGGGACATCGTAGAGAAGAAAGAACTAATCGCTTATTCCGGCAATACAGGCCGCTCGACCGGTCCCCACCTTCATTTTGAAATCAGGGAGCACGGTGAACCGATTGATCCCATTCCTTTTTTGCAGTAGGATTGAGCAGGATAGAAAGCCGATGAGATAGGAGCATCGGCTTTTTCCCGTTCTTGTGTACATGATTAGGGCAGGAATTCATCTGTCGGGGTGGAAGAAAAGGAGGAGAGGTGAGAAGTAATGAAACAGAAAGTACTAGTAGTAGATGATGAACGTCCAATAGCAGACATTCTAAAATTCACACTGGAGAAGGAAGGGTATGATGTACGGTGTGCGTATGATGGCAATGAGGCACTTGAAATTGCTCATACGTATGCACCGGATATGATCCTACTTGATATTATGCTGCCGGGCAAAGATGGGATCGAAGTGTGCCGATTGATCCGGCAGACTTCTGATGTTCCAATCATTATGCTGACCGCAAAAGACAGTGAACTGGATAAAGTGCTTGGACTGGAACTTGGAGCTGACGACTATGTCACTAAGCCGTTCAGCAGTCGGGAGTTGCTCGCCCGTATTAAGGCGAATTTGCGCCGCCATACGAAAGTTATCAAACCAGAAGGAAGAGCAGAAGTAGACGAAGCGAGAGTCTCGGTTGGCACACTTATCATTGATACAAAATCATATACCGTAGAAAAACGCGGGCAACCCATTGAGATTACGCACCGCGAATTCGCACTGCTGCATTATCTAGCTCAGCATCTCGATCAAGTGCTGACGCGTGATCACCTGCTTCAGGCTGTCTGGGGTTTTGATTATTTTGGAGATGCAAGAACGGTTGACGTGACGATTCGGCGTCTGCGTGAAAAAATAGAGGATGATCCGAGTTCGCCTCACTACATCATCACGCGGCGCAGTCTTGGCTACATGATGCGCAACCCGGTAGAGGATGTGCGATGAAGCGGGTCGGTTTTTTTCAGACTGTGCAGTGGAAGGTAGTCATTTTGTATCTGCTGCTCATTTTGATTGCGATGCAGGTCATTGGTGCCTACTTCATTCGTACGGCTGAATCATACTATGTGAACAACTTTACTGAAACATTGAATACACAGGCTAATCTACTTGCTATGAACATCGAGAAATATCTTGAGGTAGATACAGTGCCGAGGGAAGATGTGGACAACTTGATCCGCAATCTGTTCGTGTTGCGTAACGCAGATGTGCAGTTGCTTGACCAGAATGGGATTGTACTGACGACAACAGAAGAAAACAAATCGTTCATCGGACAGAAAAATACACGTGCTGAAGTGAACATGGCACTGCTTGGCACACGAAGCGAATCCGTGCAGTATAATCCGGAGACTCATCAGCGTGTCAAAGTGCTAGCGCTGCCTATTAAAAAAGGAACAAAAATTCTTGGAGCTCTCTATCTTGTCGCTTCTATGGAAGAGATGTATCAGACGATGAGCCAGATTAACAAGATACTGGCGACCGGAACGGGAATAGCCCTCCTGCTTACTGCTGCGCTTGGCATTGTGCTCGCCCGGACCATTACAACACCCGTTAAAGAAATTACCCGGCAGGCGACCGCGATGGCAAATGGAGATTTTAATGGAAGTGTGCGAGTGTATTCAGAGGACGAGATTGGACAACTTGGTCAGACATTCAATCTCCTTACAAGTCGTCTCCGGCAAGCCATCGCCCAGAACGAAGCCGAGAAAGAAAAGCTTGCCTCCATTCTTACACATATGAGTGACGGGGTCATTGCGACAGACGGGGACTACAATGTCATGTTGATTAATCGTCCGGCTCAGCGTCTGCTTGGTGTCGACTATAAGACGACGATTGGACGAAGTTTGTATGAGGTGCTGTCCATTCCAGAAGATCAGGAAGAAGGAGATTCCTTTTTTCAACCGGCGGCTCCGGTCATTGTGGATATGAATGTTGAAGGGGAAGAACGGCTGATTCGCTTTAGTTTTAATATGCTCAAAAGCCATGAAGCAGATCGGAAGCCAGGTATTATTGCGGTGCTTCAGGACGTAACCGAGCAGGAAGAGCTAGAACGGGTCCGACAGGAATTTGTGGCCAACGTGTCGCATGAGTTGCGGACACCGCTCACAACCCTTAAGAGCTACTTAGAGGCGCTGGAGGAAGGTGCTATGCATGACCCGGCCATTGCCGGGCAATTCCTTCAGGTACTACTCAGTGAGACAGACAGGATGACGCGCCTGGTGAGTGATCTTCTGCAGCTTTCCCGGTACGATGCCCGGCAGCAATTGCTTGATATACGCCCAGTTGACGTATCGCAATTGCTGTACGATGTACGGGAGAGGTTTCGCATTCGTATTCGACAGGAGCGAATTGATCTGAACCTTGAGTTGCCCGGCAAAGGTCTTCCGTTTGTCCGTGCTGACCGTGACGCGGTCATTCAAGTTCTGGATAATTTGTTATCGAATGCGATGAAATACTCAAATGAAAATACAACAGTCACAGTCAGAGCGACACAGGAAGATAGTATGGTACGCATTGAAGTAGCGGATGAAGGCGTGGGAATTCGACAGCGAGATCTTACTCGCATTTTTGAACGCTTTTATCGTGTAGATAAGGCACGTAGCCGTAGCATGGGGGGGACGGGGCTCGGACTGTCTATTGCCCGGCAGATCGTATTGGCTCATGGTGGGACGATCGAGATTACGAGTGAATGGCAGAAAGGAACAAAAGTAAGCTTCACGCTTCCAATCGAGGAGGAGAGGGAACATGAAGCAACTTGAGAAGATCAAAACAGTCGTACTGGTTGTATTGATAGTCGTAAGCCTTCTACTATCGGGAATCTTGTGGAATACGATGCCGCATCTCGATAGCTTAAGTTCAGCAAATTACATAGCTCCTCAGCCGTTCGGACGAGCTTATGAAGCCGAAGAACTTGTGCAGCCAGCTTACGCACGAGTTCATACAGGCGATGGTAAACATTTTCAGGCGCGTGCTGATACGAACTTGTATAAGAAACTTGTGGTAAATATGAAGCAATGGAACGTGTATTCTTTTACCCCGATGTCATGGAACAAGGAAGACTGGGAGAGTATTGCGGGGAAAAAGCGCGGCATTGAACTGATCTACAGCGGTGATGTGCTTGAGGACACGTTAGGTGAACTGTTAACGATCCGGGGACAGGCTATCAGCGGGATTCTGTCTGCTAGCCGAATCTGGCTGTACAGTAATAAAGAGGACGGTACCGTACAGGTATTGTTTATCTCAGATAGTCGACAGCGTATCATCAGGGCTCGGATATCGCTCACAGCAACAGAACTGGAGGCGTATTTTCATCCCCCTTTGTTGGCTTCTCTGACTGAACAAATCGTATACCGTCCCTTTAGCGAGAAAACGGGGAATCCGGCTGTGTATGTGCCAAAAGATCAGCTGAAGATGTACCGTTATCGTTATTTCTACCAGCCCATTACTGCCCAGCAGATGCTATCCTTTTTGTTTACAGACGCAGGTCTGGCCCGGGAAGTAACGGAACGCGATGGAACACAAATCTATACGAATGGCAGCCAGACGGTCTCGATTCCTAAGCATCATACTTATTTAGTGTACCGCAATCCAATTCAGGTGCCTAAAGAAGCAGAGGAGGAGAATAACTTCAATGATTCACTTCATGCAGCAGTATCGTTTATGAACAAGCATGGTGGATGGCCGGGAACGTATCAGTTTGCTGGTGTGGATACAGCGTTGCCGGGCAAGAGCCGGGCAGCGGTATACCGATTTCGCCAGCATGTTGGTTCGTATCCGCTGTATAGTGAACATGATGGAGAAACCGTTGTGGTAATCGAGACAGCAGGAGATAGTGTAGCACAGGCACAGTATCCGATGCGCCAGCTCGATACGTACTTTGAACGAACTGCTACTCTGGTGATGAACGGTGGGGAAATTGCCCGGCAATTGGAACGGAAAGGGATACCGAAGGAGCAAGTCATAGGGATTGAACTGGCGATGTATGCGGGGAAACGGTATGACTTCATGGAGGTGACGCCGGTATGGGTGATTCAGCAAAGAAATAAGCCACCTCTGTATCTGGCTGCTGCTGTATCAGGTGGAAGAGGTGAAATCAATGGATTGGAGTAAAGCTAAAACGATTCTGATTCTAACGTTTTTGCTTCTGGATCTGTTCCTTGGCTATCAAATCATTCACAGCTACAACCGCGATCGCGCAGGGATGCCACAGGGAGAATTAATTCCTTCTAGTATGGAGGAATTACTACAGTCCCGTCATATAAAGCTAGCGGTAGACATTCCAGCTGGAACACCAGAAATGTACTACCTGTACGTAAGGTTTACGGGATTTACCGGACATATGGCAAAGCTTACCGGACAATCGGAAACAGAAAGTCAGGGAAACGGTGTGATCGTTACGTTTGATGGTCCGCTTCTCGTTCCTAATTCTGAGGATCGAATGGATTTGCTGAAGTTTATGGAACCGTATATCCCTTTTTCAAGTGATTATCTATATGATACTCGTTCTAGTAGCACGTACACTGCCCACTATGTTCAGACTTATCAGCGCTATCCGTTGTTCAGTGTGCCGATGGATATTCGTATGAAAGGAAGTCGGGTATTTGGCTACAGCCAGACGCATGTCCAGATTATTAGTCAAGGGAATGGCCGTCGGGTAATCCCGGCGCTGACAGCTGTTCGAACCCTACTGGATAATGGCTATATTCGTTATGGAGAATCGATCTCTGATATTTCGATTGGCTATTATGGTCATATGTATGATGCGGATATTCAGGTACTCGCTCCTGTCTGGCGCATCATTCATACGAACGGCATGCAGTATGTGAATGGAATTACTGGGGCGATCGAACAAATTCCGGTACTTGAAAAAAAGTAAAACATCCCTAATAATAATTGAGTATGAAAGAGGTAGGGAAGCGAGGAAGCTATGAAATTCAGTGTATTAGCCAGTGGAAGTACAGGGAATTCTTTTTATATTGAAGGGAAAAGCGGTAAAGTGTTGGTTGATGCCGGTTTAAGTGGCAAGCAGATCGAGAAGCTGCTTACAGAAGTAGGGGCCAATGCTTCGGAACTTGATGCGATTCTCATTACACATGAGCATTCTGACCATATTAAAGGAGTCGGGGTACTGGCACGTCGTTATCAGCTTCCGGTGTATGCGAACGCCAAAACGTGGGAACAACTGGACCGCCAGCTAGGAACGATTGCGGAAGATCAGCGCAAGATTATGGAAGCAGGAGAGACAATTGATTTTGGCACGATGAAAGCCGAATCATACGGTACATCACATGATGCGGCCGAGCCGATGGGATTTTGTTTTCATGAAGAGGATGCCAAAGTCAGCCTGACGACAGATCTTGGATATGTCAGTCAGCGTATTAAAGACACGGTGCGTGGATCAGATGCGTACATTTTCGAATCGAATCATGATGTTGAGATGCTACGCATGGGAAGTTATCCATGGAACACGAAGCGTCGTATTTTAAGCGATGTGGGTCATCTATCGAACGATACAGCCGGGGAAGCCCTAACCGAGATTTTGGAAGGCAGAGGGGAGACGGTGTACTTGGCGCATCTGAGCAAAGAAAACAATATGACAGAGCTGGCACGTCTGACTGTAAAAAACATTCTAGAGGAAAGTGGCCTTCAAGATGGAACTCATGTTCAACTGAAAGACACGTCTCCTATTCGACCGACTGCCATGCAGGAGATTATCCGTAAGTAAGAGTAAGTACAGAAAGGAGCAGTCATATGAGTTATTACGATGAGGAGCACAAAGATGCACGACGTACAGGCGGACGCGGTTCGACTTTTTTCACCGCTCTGATTTCTGCTATTATTGGTGGCCTGATCGTGTTAATGATGGTACCGACATTGCTTAAGTCCGGTTATCTACCCGGCTGGAGTTCACAGACACCAAATGGGGATAACGCGGCGGTTCCGTCAGGTCCGACGGCTAATTATTCAGTTAATGTAGATACGGCTGTTACGAAAGCTGTACAAAAAGTAGAAAATGCAGTTGTAGGTGTCATCAATATTCAAAGCACACAAAGCTTTTTCGGACAAGCACAAGAAGGAGAAGCGGGTACTGGTTCCGGTATTGTCTTCCGTAAGGCGAATGGTAAGGCGTATATCGTAACGAATAATCATGTGATTGAAGGAGCGCAGCGTGTACAAGTATCGCTTGCTACAGGAGAGAAGTACATTGATGCGCGTGTTGTGGGGCAGGATGCTTTAACCGATCTGGCAGTACTCGAGATTGATGGCTCCAAAGTGACGCAAGTAGCAGAGTTCGGGAATTCCTCTACATTAAAAGTCGGGGAGCCGGCAATTGCGATTGGGAATCCGCTTGGCTTGAAATTTTCTCGTACGGTTACAGAAGGGATTATTAGCTCGACTGAGCGTACAATGCCAGTTGATCTCAATGGAGATGGAGAACCGGAATACGAGACGAACGTATTACAGACAGATGCTGCCATTAACCCGGGTAACAGCGGAGGCGCTCTTGTGAATATTGCCGGGCAGGTTATCGGGATTAACAGCTTAAAAATCTCGAAAGCGGGTGTCGAAGGTCTAGGCTTCGCGATTCCGATTGACGATGCAAGCAAAATCATTGATGATTTGATTAAATACCATACCGTACAGCGCCCGCAACTGGGAATTATCCCGATTGACCTACAGGCAGTACCTACAGAAGCTCGGAAAGATCCACTTAAGCTTCCAGACTCAGTGGATAGTGGTGTTATCGTAAAAGAAACACCAGCGCTTCTTCCAGCAGATAAGAGTGGATTGAAGAAATACGATGTTATCGTAGCGCTTGATGGCCAGAAGATCGAAAATCAGGCACAGCTTCGCAAATATTTGTTTAAGAAGAATATAGGGGATACGGTGAGAGTAACTGTCTATCGCGATGGTAAGCAGCAAACGGTAAATGTAGTGTTGTCTAAGCAGCAGAATTCCTAAGAGAAACGAGTGCGGAAGGCGCGCGTCCATTCGCACTCGTTTTTGTGCTGTCTGGTGTATAGTTGGCAGGAACGTACGAAATAATGAGGATGAAAGCAGGAGGAATGAATATGTTAAGCGCGGAAAAAAAGCAGTATCTTGAAGAAGGCGGCCAGAATTTTATTGTATGTGATGAAGAGCATATGGAAATCGCGCTCGATGAATTTGTGGATGAGTTCGAAGAAGCACCGGATGTGGTATTGCTCGAACAGGAAGTATTCGACTCATGGAACAAGCCTGTAAGCTGTCGGTACTGTGGACAAAAGCCGAAGTACTTACTTGTATAAAATGGTTTTCCACAAAAGTAAACGGAGTATAGAGAAAATAACACTGTGGATTGTTGATAACTTGTGGGTAAAAGTCTATGGATTGCAGATTTTTCTTGTGAACAAATTCCCTTTGTTTTGCAAAATCCTGTAATATCAAGGCTTTTTATGAGGTGACGGGATATATATATTCACAAAACAAGGTTATGCACAGATGTGGATAACCTTGTTTTTTTCGGGGATAAGTATACGAAAAAGTTTGAAAAAGGTGGGGAGAAAAAAGTTATGCACATTGCCATTATATCAGTCGGTAAACTGAAAGAGAAATATTTGAAGCTGGGGATTGAGGAATACACGAAGCGGTTGTCTGCGTATGCAAAGGTTGATCTGGTGGAGGTAGCGGATGAGAAAGCACCGGAGAATCTGAGTGCGGCGGATATGGAGCGTGTAAAGCAGAAGGAAGGCGAGCGGATTCTGGCTGCGATGAAGCCGGATCAGCACGTAGTGGCGCTAGCGATTGACGGGGAGATGTGGTCGTCGGAGAAGCTCGCGCAGAAGCTGGACCAGTGGGCGACGTACGGGAAGAGTTCGGTTGCGTTTGTGATCGGCGGCTCGCTCGGATTGTCGGATGCGGTGATGAAGCGAGCGGATGAGAAGTTGTCGTTTTCGAAGATGACGTTTCCCCATCAGTTGATGCGGATGATTTTGCTGGAGCAGGTGTATCGAGGGTTTCGGATTAATCGGAATGAACCGTACCACAAATAGTGGTAAAGCAAAGAATTGAAGTAGAGATTAGCATTGAAGGTATCCTTGCAGTGTGAAAAAAGACAAGCTCTTCCCCTAAACCGGGAAGAGCTTGCCGTCTTTTAAGCTTTATCCGGCAATAACGAGCTGACAATTAAAGACAACGTTTGCCTGTATACCGCATGCGCCGATTGTACATCTCCTAAGTGTCCTCCCATGTAAAGATGAATGACGCCATGGAGCGAAGCCCAGAATACGCGGATAACTAATTCAGTGTCATACTGGCCAGGGATGAGACCTTGCTTTTGCGCATTGCTGATCACCGTCAATAATTGCCGCATGGCCGTTACGGTACCATTTAGGCTTTCCTCGTCCGGTTTGAAATCCGCGAATGCGCCTCCGAACATCAGTTTATAATAACTGGAGTAACGCTGCCCGAATTGCCAAAAGGCTTCGCCTAAATTCTGCAAATGCTGCGCCGGATCAGCAGCTTGCGGCGTCCCCTCGAATTCGTTAGCGAGAAGATTACAACCGTCCAGATACAGCTGCTGAGCCAGGCCCTCTTTATTGACAAACAAGTTATAAATGATTTTTGTCGAGCAACCCATTTTCTGCGATACTTTACGCACCGTAACGGCTTCCGGACCCTCTTCTTGCAAGAGCGTTGCCGCAGCGTCAACAACGAGCTTGCGGAGATTTTCAATATTTTGCAAGCGGGCTTCTTGGTAGGTTTTCAACACTCGTGAGTTCGCATTGGAGGAGATATCTTGATCGCTCATAATCATCACCTTCGGATATCAAGTTTTCGTCAGGAAACAAAGTTTCTGACGCTCTTGCAAGGAATTTTATACAGTTGTTAAGCGGTTGTCAATGAGACGGTAGATGTTCAAGGATATTCAAAGATCATATTGACTTTCTAGAAAAGCCGGGATACAATGAACCCGTTCAGAAACACTGTTACCAAATAGTATGATGATTATCATATTCCTTGAGAATCGGGAATAATTACTTCTGTTCATTAGGTAACACTGTTTCTATATTATAACATAGTATCTAGAAGGGGAGTAGCGATATGACGATTCAAGGTAAATGGGCGCTCATCACGGGAGCTTCTTCCGGTATTGGAGAGCAATTCGCGAGACAACTGGCCAAACAAGGCAGCCATTTAGTACTCGTAGCCCGATCGAAGGGCAAGCTTGAGAGCCTGGCATCAGAGCTCAGAAAGATGTATAGCATCAAAGCCGAGGTTATCGCTATGGATCTTGCGAAAGAGGGCGCACCCAGCGAGTTATATCAGCAATGTCGACTTTTGAAAGTGGATATCGAACTGCTGGTCAACAATGCAGGCTTTGCTACGCATGGTTTGTTTGAACAAGTGTCAGGCGAGCGTCAACATGAAGAAGTTATGCTCAATGTCGCCGCTGTTGTAGATATGACCCACTTGTTTTTGCCGGACATGTTGCGCAAAAGCTCAGGTACAGTTATCAATGTTGCTTCAACCGCCGGATTTCAACCACTTCCCTATATGGCCGTATATGGGGCAACGAAAGCTTTCGTCCTGTCGTTTACTCAAGCGTTATGGTTTGAAAACCGCAACCGCGGCATTAAATTCTTCGCACTTTGTCCCGGTTCGACGGACACGAGTTTCTTTAATGTCGTAGGAGCGGAAGAAGCCTCCGTCGGAAAGAAAGACACTCCGGAAAGAGTCGTAGAGGTTGCACTTCGTGCGTTGAAGGAAGGGAAAGTGTACGTCGTTCCGGGTGTGCAGAATTATCTCGGGGCGCAGTTATCGCGATTCATTACACGAAAACAAAGTCTTCGGCTTGTTGGAAGCATGATTCGTCCGCGTGAAGGATCCAGCAGCAATAATAAGAATCCGGGTAATCAATCTGATCTTGCAGGGAGGACAATTCGATGAAAGCTATACAGCTGAAAAACGGCTTCGGCTTCGAGGAATTAACCATAACGGAACTAGACATACCAACGCCAGGACCTAAGGAGGTACTGATCCGCATGAGGGCAGCGTCTCTCAATTACCGTGATCTAGTGGTCCTCAGCGGATTAATGCCGATCGAAGTCAAATTTCCCTTCATTCCATTATCAGACGGAGCGGGAGAAATTGTAGCCGTTGGCCAAGGAGTAACAAGGTTCCAGGTCGGACACCGAGTAGCGGGTAATTTTCAACAGCGATTCATTGCCGGCAGCCCAAGACCTGGGGTGTTAGAAGAAAGCCTGGGGGGGCCGTTGAACGGAATAGCGGCCGAGTATGTCGTTCTACATGAAGACGGAGTCGTCCCTATTCCCGATCACCTCACTTATGAGGAGGCCTCAACCTTACCGATCGCGGCATTAACCGCATGGAGCATGCTAATCGAATATGGCGGTTTGCAAGCGGGTGATACCGTGCTGCTGCAAGGAACGGGCGGGGTATCCATCTTCGGGCTTCAATTCTCGCTTATGGCCGGAGCACGAGCCATCATCACGTCGAGCAGCAACGCCAAGCTGGAACGAGCAAAAGCTCTTGGCGCATGGCAAACGATCAATTATTCGGAAGCTCCCGATTGGGATAAGGCGGCGTTAGAGTTGACTGGCTGCGGCGTCGATCATGTTCTGGATGTTGGAGGAGCGGCAACGATGGGGAAATCCATAAATGCGCTTCGCACTGGAGGGACCTTGAGTATGGTCGGGTTCTTATCGGGCTTGACCATTCCGGAATACGATGTCTCCAGCATTTTGCAGAAAGCCGCAACTGTTCGCGGCAGTCAAGTCGGCAACCGAGATCACTTCGAAAAGATGAATCGGGCGATTGCCCATCATCGTTTACATCCCGTCATCGACCATGTATTCCCGCTGGCCCGAATTGGAGAAGCATTCGCGCTCTTGGCTGAAGGAAAGCAATATTTCGGTAAAATCGTAGTCCAAATCTAAAATCTCGCTTATATGAAAAAGGAGACACACTAATGCCTAATACACAAGTTCGATCTGAAGGCGTGAATCGTCCTAAACGCTCACTACGTGCTAGGATATGCAGATGGGGGCTATCGCTGCTCGCGGTGCTCGTTCTAGGAATACTCGTTTTCTTGCTTGTACCTTCACCGATCAAACCGGCAAAATGGTCAGCACCGACGGCTCCCTCTTTTGAGGAAGCGGGTCCGTGGAAACAAAACAATAAACTCAGCTCGGCTCAGCTTGTGACTGATGCCCCTCAATTCCCTGAATTCATTACATTCGATAAAGAAGGTCAGCTATATACAGGAGATTCAGATGGGAAGATTTACAAGGTTCCTTTCGATGCAGAGGGAAATCCGCAAAAAGCCCAACTGTTTGCAGACACCAAAGGAACTCCTAATGGGCTTATATTCGATGCCAAAGGCGATTTGATCGTTACTGATGTCAAGAGGGGACTGCTGTCTATTAACCCATCCGGGAGCATAGAGGTATTGGCTGATCAAGTGGACGGTAAGCCGATCTATCTAGCTAACGAGCTTGATATTGCCAAGGACGGCTCCATTTATTTTTCTGATACTTCGAATTATGGTAGTGTGACCTTCAAAGAAATTGCCGAGAACAAGCCGCATGGACGTTTGCTGAAGTACGATCCAAAGACCAAGCAAACGACCGTCCTGTTAGAAGGCCTTTATTTTGCAAACGGAGTTGCCTTGTCTGCGGATGAAGATTTTGTGCTTGTGGCGGAATCGTATCATTATCAATTGACCAGATACTGGCTTAAAGGACCGAAGAAGGGTACATCTGATATTTTCGTAGACAATCTCGCAGGTTTTCCAGACAACATTACGCGTGATGATCAAGGTCATTTCTGGGTCGGTATCTTCACGACTCGCATTTCTTTTGTAGATCAGATGCATAGCAACCCTTGGTTAGCCAGTACCATGGCCAAATTGCCGGAGTCGCTGCTTAGCGGCGCAAGCGCACCGGCGAAGCATGGGCTTGCTATGGAGCTCAGCCCGCATGGAGAGCTTATCGGAAGCTGGCATGATCCGGAAGGCAAACTGTATGGCGTAACTACGGCTGTAAGCCATAACGGATATTTATATATAGGAACGGCACCGGGAGGCAGCAAGGGTGTTCATCGCGTGCTTTTAACAAAATAATGTTGGAATTTGGGAGGATGCGAAATGAATCTGGATGATTTGGAGCTATCTTGGAATGAGAAGGAGAGTCTGATCGGCAAAGTGGCCTTGGTGACAGGCGCTAGCAGTGGCATCGGGGCATCGATCGCCAGGAAACTGGCAAAGCGCGGCGCCCATGTGACGGTCGTGGCACGTCGACGGGATCGATTGGATGAGCTGGTTCAGGAATTGCATAAAGAGGGATTGTACGAGGTTATGGCAGTATCTGCTGATATTCAAAAGGCTGAAGAAGTACAGCATGTGGTCAATAAAACGATTAACCGTTGGGGCCGTCTTGATATTATAGTCGCCAATGCCGGATTCGGGTATCGAAGTCCTTTGGTAGAAGTGGATCTGGAAAGATGGGAGGAGCTGTACAGGACGAATGTACACGGTCTTATGTTGACGCTGCACTACGGGCTTCCGCCGATGCTGGGTCAGGGCAAGGGAGATGTCATCATCATCTCCTCCATTGCCGGCAAGGAAGTGATTGCCGGAGGAGGTCCATACAGCGCTACCAAATACGGTGTTAACGCCATAGCGTCTGCGTTACGTTTGGAGACAATCGATCAGGGGATTCGCGTTACGACGATTCAACCCGGGGCGGTGGCAACGGAATTTTCTCAGGTGGCCGGGTATTCCGAGGATGAAATTCGCGCATTTTCTTCGAAAGTCCTGCCGTTACATCCCGATGACGTTGCAGAGGCGGCGCTCTATGCACTGGAGCAACCTGAGCATGTCAACATTCCAGAACTGACCATTATGCCTTCAAAGCAAACCCAGCGGTTCAAATAATTAACCAAGAAAGTAACGCACTGATGACAAAGCATTGCGGGCTTTCGAGGTAGGATTCGTAGCTGACCATCTTCTAAGAATCTTACCTTCAGCTCGTTCAACGACATTGCGGACCAAAGTTGGTTGCCCAAATGAGTGCCCTTAATTTTTTCGCCGATAGACCCGTTAAGCTGAACCTTACCACAAATGACGCAAATTTTTTGAGACAGGAGATAGAGTGGATATAAATTAATCCTCTCTATCTCCTGTTTTTTATGGTCAAGAAACCTGTATCTTCACAAGTCTTGTTCGTAAGGGACAGGACTCCCTTTTTGGCAAGGGGGGATCATACGTTTCACCAGCTTACCGGCTGAGATGAGACGCAGCCAAAATTTGCACTTCTTGAGGTAGCTCCAGCCCGATTTCTCGACGATACAAGCTTTCAAACCGCGCATAGTGTTTGGCGAGCTTCTCCTGTTCTCCGCTCACTGTGTAGATGCGCAGTAATGCCAAGTTCATCTCCTCATGGAGAGGATACACAGACAGAAACGCTTCGAGCCGTCGTTCCGCTCTCTTCCAGTCCTGCCTTGCAAGATCTTTCTGATGTAGTTTTTGCACGAGCGATGTATATTGATTTCCGTACACTTCTTCCCATTGCGTTTTCCAGGCATAGTCTTTCCCCTCCAGCAACAGACCTGTATACAAGGAGCATAGATGCTCCGCTCGTTCTTCCTCCACCAATTCATCGACGGATGTGAGATCGTGCTGCTGAAACTGGAGCACATCATACTGATGGTTCGATGTTTCCAACAGGTACCCATCACTCGTTTTTAAAATGTCCATGCCGATCTTGTGCTCTTTCAATAGTTTCTTCAAGCGATAGATCGTATTGTGCACATTGTGGGTCGCCCGTTCTTCCTCCATATCAGGCCATAAGAGGTCGATCAACCGCCACTTGCTGATATCCCGTCCAGGATGACAGAGGAAAAAAGCAAACAATTCCTCCGTCTTGCGCGTGGACCAACGCACGAGTGCGCCCTGTGAATTGCGAACTTCAAATCCACCAAAGCACCTGATGGTGATAGGCTGCACACGCTGCTCTCCAGGGGTTGACAGGCGATGCTGTTTGAGCAGACGGTTTGTGACTCGCTCGATCGCAGCGGGCATGACGGGCTTCAAGATATAATCAAGAGCGCACACATCGAACGCATCGAGCGCGTATTGCTTATAGGCGGTTGTAAAAATAATCTGGATGTTCTCCGACATCACATTGATTCGTTGTGCGAGTTCGAGTCCGTTCATCTTGGGCATTTCCACATCGAGAAATACAACATCAGGTCGGAGTTCAGGTAAGCGCTGCAACGCCTCTACCGGATTGGTAAAAGCTCCTGTGATGGTGTAGTTCGGGTTGCGTTCTAGCACATATCTCATCAGATCCAAAATCGGTTTCTCGTCTTCTACGATCACTACTTGAAACAAGTTTCATTCTCCCTTTCTTCTTCAGGTAGGGAGCGGAAGATGCATCGTCACGGTAGTGCCACGCCCCATCTCGGAGGAGATCGTCAGCGTAGCTCCGACGATCGAATCGAGCCGCTTCCGAATATTGGCTATGCCGATCGAGCCAGCTTGTCGCTCACCTGTGGAGATTTGATACAGTTGATCGGCGGGGATGCCGACGCCATCATCTTCGATGACCACTCGAACGGAGTGCTCTTCTTGTTGAATGCTCAGCGTGACCTGGCCGTGCCCGTCTTTTTCAAACAGCCCATGACGGATCGCATTCTCAACAAACGGTTGGATACACAAGGACGGAATGCCCAGGTGCTGCACGCGATCGTCCACATACCAATCAAAGTCGAATCGCTCTCCGAAGCGCGCTTTTTCAATCTCGACGTACACATGGATCAGCTCCAACTCGCGGTACAAGGGGACGACCAACTGCGTGCGATCCATCTCCAAGATGTAGCGCAAATATTGGCTGAGTATCGCCAGCAGATGAGCAGCTTTTTCTCCGTCCGTGTAGCAGAAGGAGATGACGCTACTCAGCGCGTTGTACAGGAAGTGCGGTTTGATCTGCGCTTGGAGAAACGCATGTTCAGTGCGAATCGCTTCCTGAATCGAAGTCTTCATCGCGATCAACGTCTGAATTCGAGCGATCAGCGTCTCCGCGTCAAACGGCTTGGTCACATAATCGTTCGCCCCCGCTCGAAAGCCAAGCGTAATATCTTGCGGTGTATCTTTGACTGTGGCGAATAGAATCGGCAAATCGAGGATCGAATAATGGTCGCGCAGCTTTTGGCACAACTCGATGCCTGACGTCTCTGGCATCATCACATCAAGCAAGACGAGATCCACATTCGGATGTTGCTTTATCTTGTACAGCGCTTCCTTGGCGGAAATCGCCGTCACGACGTTGTAGCGGTATCGTTTAAGAATGTTCAGCAAGGTGTGAATGTTGGACGCTTCATCATCCACGATCAGGATCGTGTGCTCATGTTGATCGAGAATGTCGAGTTGAAGGTCATCGTAGACAACTCGTGATTGGATAAAAGTTGCCGATGTAGCTGTTTCTCGCACAATGGGAGTTGGTTCCTCGTACGGCAGCGTAAATGTCATACGCGTCCCTTGTCCGACTTCCGACCATTCCAAGCGGATCTCTCCGCCCATCTTCTCGACCAATTTTCGAGAGATGTATAACCCCACGCCCATCCCGGTATATCCGTCTTCAGGCAGAGATTGATTGGCCTGCTCAAAATACTCAAAAATCTTCGTGTGCTTCTCGCGGGGAATCCCTTTTCCGGTGTCCTCGACAGACAGATAGACGTGGCCCTCGCTGATACGGGAAGTTACTTTGATCGTGCCGGCCTCAGTATGCTTGATGGCGTTGTGGACGAGATTGTACAGGATCTGCCGCAATCGATTCTCGTCGACTAGCACCCAGACATCGGACCCGACTTGGTTTTCAAGCTGCACTGATTTACCAAAAAGTTCAAATTGCAGCATCTCAATGATGATTTGCACGACTACTTTTACTCCCACGGCTGTCGGATACAAACGCAGATCTCCATGCTTCAAGCGAGTGACATCGATCAGATCGTGAATGAGCATCGACAGTTTCATCGACGTATCTTTGATCAGCCATAGGTTCTGTTTTTGCTTCGTAGATAAATTGCGTTCTTCATCATCCAGCAGATAGGAAGTCATGTTCAAGATCCCGTGTAGCGGCGTTTTGATCTCATGGGATGTGTGTTTTAAAAATTCGTCCTTGAGTTGATTCGTGACAGAGAGTTGATGCGAGAGGATCTCCGTCTTCTCATAGGCCTGGGTGAATCGCTGAGCTAGCAGGATGTTCATGCAGATGATGAAACACATAACGCCAATTTTTCCTGCCACATCGCTTGAAACCATATTTCCCGCATAGAGAATCCCGTCGATTAAAAAGATCATCAACGAAATGAATCCACCGATAAACAACAACAGTTCTTTTCGGTCTGACGAGCCTCGCTCGCTTTGACGATACAGATACATCATCCTGACAAACATATACAAATAGCCGATTTCGTTGTACAGGAAAAAAAGGTCTTTGACTGCGTTGTAGACAGAGTAAGGCAACACGACAATCGCAAAAGTGTAACAAACAATCGGCGCCAATATCACGATCTTCGTTCGAGTTGTGAGCAGGCGAGGAATGATCGAGCTGAAAAACAGGGTCCCTACAACCAAACTTAGAAACTCGCTAAGGTCTAATAGTTTATAGGCGAGATCAAAAGGAATGGTGGGAAATGTTCGCAGCAGGATTTTTTCACCATAGAGCAATTGCATTACCACTAGACAAAGCAGATAGAGCCCGCTGTACAGATACGCTTTCTCTTTCCGACGCAAGCTGTACAAGCTGAGATGATACGTGCCGAACATCCCTAGGATACAGATCGTGGCGAGGTCGGAGCCGAGTTGTATCGCGTTCAACTTGGCGATATCCCAACTGTGTCCGAACTCAATGGAATTGATGATGCCACCTGTGGCGAATTCATAGTTCGCCACTTGAATCACAATCTCGATCTCGCGGGAATCTGTGTGAAAGAAGGCGGTGGCCGGCGTATTGCCAGGCACATGCTCCTCATGTTCCGTTGTAGGGCGCCCGCTCTCCCCGTCTAACTTTCCATTGATATACAACCGATGTGACATGCGGATACTCCGCAGCTTGATTCCGAAAATGTCGTCTGTGTATGAAGGGACGATCACTCGTAAGCGATATGTACCATACCCTTTTTTGGTCATTCCACCCGTTTGATTTTTTCCATTCCATACGCCGGGTACGGGGAAATACGAGACATCAGTACGCGTGCCTTGGTGAAAATCAGCAGGCTCCAGCAGTTTGCCTTCGTAAAATTCCCATTCTCCGTCGAGGGGGACTGTGCTATGAAGTTTCCAGTTTGACAAGTCCAACACGCCTTGTTTCGCATGTGGTGAATCTTGACGAGGTATCGTTGGATAATACGCACCTAGCAGAATCAAAACGGAAAGCGCAAAGAGCACGCAGATTATGATGAATGTGCGAAACTGCACGGAATTCAAAACATCGTCCCCTTTCTCTAAACATCTACTCCTCAATTCTAGCATTTTAATCTCTCAAATCACTCACAAAACTTCCATGCGGTCGTTCGAATGGGGCGGGCAGAAAAAAGAGGCTGCCCTTCCGCAGGGTTTCTGCTAAGGGACAGCCTAAGATGCATGTAACTAATTATTTGGAAGATGTGCTGGTAATCAGTTTAGATTGTTCTAACAAGTGCTCCACGATCACAGTCGTTTCAGCTCTCGTGATGTTGCTTTGCGGCAGCAGTTGACCTTTATCGGAGCCTTGCACCAAATGGTTCTTCACGGTGGCGGCAACCGCTTGTTTTGCCCAATTGCCAATCGTATCGTGATCATGATACTGAGACAGGACAGCGTCAGCATCTGTATTGCTGATCGAGTTATCCAATCCGGTCAGCTTCATCGCCCGTGCGATCATTGCCATCGCTTCTTGGCGCGTGATCGTCTTCGTCGGACGGAACGTGCCGTCCTCGTATCCGCTCAGAATTCCATACTTCTGCGCTTTTGCAACTGCACCGACATACCAATCGTTGGAGTGTACATCGGCGAACGTCGCATTTTTTCCATTGTCAGCAAGTCCGAGTGCTCGCACGAGGATCGCAGCAAACTCAGCACGCGTAATCGCCGCATCCGGATTGAAATGGTTCTCATCGACGCCGCGAATGACCATTCGAGACGCCATGTTGTTCACCGCTCCTTGCGCCCAGTGCCCTTGGACATCGGCAAATGCCGTCTGGTGGGAGATCAAGGCGTACGTGCTGTTCGTCAAGCTGTTTACCACCGCGTAATTTTTCCCGTCGTGAACAGTTACGTACGTTGGAACAGGATGGATGGTACCATCGTCGTTCAGGACGACAGCAGTGGTGACTTTGCTCGGATCGACTTCGGTCGGGAGCGGGATTTCTCTTTGCACATACGAGTTGAACTTGTCCACTTGCACCGTTTTGTCCTGATAGGAGGCGGTGACAGTGAAGTCGACAGGCGGCACAACGACCGAATATTGTCCTTGGTTTGCCGATTGGTTCAAGAGTGCGACTTTCGTGGAGTCACTTTTTGCAATGTTGATTTGTACGTGAAGATCGGAGAGCGATGGTTGCGATCCGATCTGTGTTTGTAGACGGTCGATCGACAGTTCGGACGCGGGTAACTTATAGTTCCCGGTGGGTGTTTGAATGTCCAACACCGCCTGTTTGTTCGCCATCGCTTTCACAGCGTCCCCCGCGAGGACGATGGATACTACGTCTGAGTTTTGAGACAGCGGGAGGACGATCGTGGGGGTGGTTGCCTCTTTCGCGAGTTGAGCGTTTAATTGGGCGGTATCCACCGTGACGGTCAATACATTGCGTCCGTTCTGCGTCGTATTGGTGCTCGTGACCATCTGAACTTGCTGACCGTTGTTCAGTGTACCCACGTTTGAAGGTGGTACAATTCCACTACCTCCCGAGTTATTGATCACGCTGGACGTCCACTTGGCGAACAGCGTTACATTGGCCGCGCCCATGTTGAAGGTGGAAGCGGGCGAATAGTCGGTGCCTTTCCCATCCGCTTGTGTGTTCCAACCTGAGAACGTGTACCCGGACTTGAGCAAGCTTCCAGTATTGTTGAGAACGGTGACCTTCATACCTTTCTCATACTTGTTGTTGTCAGAAGGTACGCCTCCCCGAGAGTTGCCGTTTCCGTTATAGGTAACAGTGAATGTCGGATTCGCGGTCCATTTGGCGTACAGAGTCACATTGGCAGAGCCCAGCGTGAGCTTGGAAGCAGCCGCATAATCGGTGCCTTTTCCGTCCGCTTGTGTGTTCCAACCTGCGAAGGTGTAACCCGTCTTGGTCAGTTTTCCAGTGTTGTCGAGGACGGTGGCTTGCCCCCCTTGCTGATACTCGTTGCTGTCAGAAGGCACGCTTCCCCCATCACTTCTGTTTCCGTCATAGGTGACGGCGAACGTCGGATTCGCGGTCCATTTGGCGTATAGAGTTACATTGGCCGTGTCCATCGTGAGCATAGAAGCAGCCGCATAATCAGTGCCTTTTCCATCCGCTTGTGTGTTCCAACCTGCGAAGGTGTAACCCGTCTTGGTCAGTTTTCCAGTGTTGTCGAGGACGGTGGCTTGCCCCCCTTGTTGATACTTGTTGCTGTCAGAAGGCACGCTTCCCCCGTCGCTTCCGTTGCCGTCATAGGTGACCGTGTAAGTCTGTTCTGCAATGGGTGAAGATTGGAGAATTATTCCCGCTTGTCCAACGGCCAGATAGGTGTTGTTGCCATAGCTCACACTATAGAGGTCGTTCGTGGTGCCGGAGCCTCGGGACCTCCAAGTCGTACCGTCATTGGAGGTCAAGATTGTACCACCACGCCCTACCACCACGAAGTTTTTGTTGTTGTAGGCCACCGCAAACAGGTCCATCCCCGTGCCGGAGGTTTTGCTTGCCCAAGTCACACCGTCACTTGAGGTCAAAATGGTCCCGTTAGTTCCCACCGCCACGAAGGTGTTGTTCTCATAGAGCACACCAATCAGGTCGGATGTTACACCGGATGTTTGACTCGTCCAGGTCACACCATCAGATGATGTCAAGATCGTCCCCTGATCTCCGACTGCGACGAAGGTATTGTTACCGTAGCCGACAGAGCTGAGATAATTCGTGGTGCTAGAGTGTTGGGGGGTCCAAGTCGCACCATCAGATGATGTCAAGATCGTTCCCTGATCTCCGACTGCGACGAAGGTATTGTTACCGTAGCGGACAGAGCTGAGATAATTCGTGGTGCCAGAGTGTTGGGGGGTCCAAGTCGCACCATCAGATGATGTCAAGATCGTCCCCTGATCTCCGACCACGACAAAGGTATTGTTACCGTAGCCGACACCAGAGAGGCTATTCGTGTTGCCAGAGTTTTGCAATGTCCAAGTGGAACCGTCTTTTGAGGTCAAGATCGTTCCATCAGATGTGACCGACACAAAGGTGTTGTTGCCATAGTTGACTGAATCGAGTTCTTCTGTCGTGCCTTTGCTTTGGTTTGTCCAGTTCACACCGTCTTTTGAAGTCAAAATGGTTCCTGTTCCCACGACTACATACGTGTTGTTGGCGTAAATAGCATCCTGAAGGTAATTCCAGGTACCAATGTTTTGGAGACTCCAGGTCGAACCATCGCTTGAGGTCGAGATAACTCCAGCTCCCACCACAACGTAGAGGTTAGACAAGTGGCGGATTCCAAACAGAAAATTTCTAGTGCCGAAGTCGGGGCTCTGTTTTGTCCAAATTTCACCATCGCTTGAGGTCTGTAAGGTGCAATTAACCCCCATTACCCAAAATGTGTTGTTGTCAAAGCTGATACCCGAGTAGCCATCCACGATAGCAGGTTTTTGGAGAATCCAAGCCGTAGCATCGCTTGAGGTAAGGATTGTGCCTTCATACCCTACAACCACGAATGTATTGTTGCCATAGCTAATATCAGAGAGACCTTTCGTAGTGACAGAGCTTCGGCTTGTCCAAGTCACCCCATCGGTGGAGGTCAAGATTGTTCCTTGATCTCCGACGGCGACAAATGTGTTGTGGTAGTAGCCGATCCGATTGAGGGCATTCGTAGTGCCAGAGCTTTGAAGGGCCCAAGTGATTCCATCGGTGGAGGTCAAGATCGTTCCTTGAGATCCGACAGCGACAAACGTGTTGTTGCCATAGGTGACAGAATGGAGATCTTCCTCAGTGACAGAGCTTCGTTTGGCCCAAGTCGAACTGTCGCTTGAGGTCAAGATCGTTCCCCAATCTCCGACGACAACAAATGTGTTGTTGCCATAGCTAACACCAGCAAGTCTATTGCCGGTAGGGAGCGGATTGCGGTTATTCCACGTATCGAGTTCATCTGCAAAAACAGAAGCTGGAGTTACGCTTACGAACATCACTAAAAATGCGAGCAATATCGCAAAGCATCGTTTGAACAACATGATCATCCTCCTTTTTTGAAAAAAATTACTTCCATCATCGTGTTTCACTTTTGGATTTTTATCTTGTTAGGATCAATTGAATCTCTCGTATGCGCTTCCCTCCCCATGCTCTATGTCTCGTAAAGCATTTTACCAGTACAGTCTCACAAAATTCTCACAAGACTTTCATTCTTGTTGATCGCCCCCAAAAAAAGACCGCCCCTCCGCAGTCTTTCAGCGAAGGGGCAGTCTTCTATGCACATAGCGATACAATTGGAAGATGAGTTACAAGGAGATGGAGGCAGCCAGAATGTCGCCATACGCCCAAAAATCAGTCGGTACATCCGACCATTTTGGCGTGGAGGCAACGGATTGAGATGAGCGCCCCATCAACTTGTTGAAGATCACAGCAGCTTCCGCACGTGTCAGGGATTGCTCCGGTCGGAACGTCCCATCCCCATAACCGCTCACAAGCCCGGCGTTTGCCATTTTTAAAATGGAGTCTTTCGCCCAACTTCCATCTACATCTGTAAAGGGAGTTCCTTGGGCGGATGGTAATGGAAGGAGTCTCGCGATCACCGCTGCCAATTCGGCTCGGGTCACCGGTTGCTCAGGATAGAAGTTTCCATCCGGGGAACCGACCATGATCTTCAGGTCTGACATTTCAGCGATGGCATGCAGAGCCCAATACGAAGAGTTGATGTCATGATACGGAGTGGATGTGCCAGCATCTCCGCGGTAGGTGAGAATTCGCGAAAGAATCGCCGCCAGTTCCGCTCGAGTTATGCGATTGTCTGGACGGAACGTTCCATCTGGATAACCGGAAAGATACGGTTTGTTGCCAGCAGCGGCGAACGTTTCGGACTGCATTGTAAAGTCCATGCGCACGACCGTTTGCCCTACATGGATGATCCCGTTTCGAATGTAACTGGTGTCGCCTTGCTTGACATCCCGCATATCATGGCGGCTGTCGTACGTTTTATAGCCGTCTTTTTCCGCGATGATGTAATAATCGCCCTCCGGGAATACCATCCAGCCGTATTTCCCGCCATCGACAGTCAACTGCGAGTTGCGATTCTGATTGGGTGCCATATCGGGCAGACTTGGTAAAACGACCTGAGTGCCAGGCGTTCTTCCCTTGCTGCGGTTCAAGTCTGTATCAGCCCAATACAAGGTGAGTTTGATTCCATCGATCGGTTGGTGGGTGATCGAGTCACGAACCACCCCGAACGGGTCGATTAGATCGGTTTGAACGCTTGCTGAACCAGATGCATTCACGGTGAGTGTCGCAGTTCGTCCCGCCAATTTTTCACCCGTTGGGGCGGTGACGTAGAGCACCATCTTGTAGGTCCCAGGCTGGACATTCCCGAGGGTGAATTTCCTATTTCCATCAATCTGAATGTCTGGAGAGATCAATTTCCCATCAGTGCTGTAAATATCTGCACTCAACTTCACATTGGGTCCGATCCGTTGGGTCAGGCTGTGATCTGTCCCGGTGCCTGTGGATCCCCCCAAGACTTGGATCGTGCCGGAAGGATTCTGCGAATAGGATGGACCTGATGAACCTGATGAACCTGATGAACCTGATGAACCTGATGAACCTGATGGACCTGATGGAGCGATGACTGGATTGCTACGGGTCACCGAGAGGGTGTACGTCGTCGTCGACGTACCGTCTTGTGCCGTTACCTTCACGGTGATCGTGTTGCTTCCCGTATTCAATGGCACGGAAACCCCGCTGGTCGCTGCTGTACCATTGACGGTCACCGAGGCGTTCGAGTCTGCGGTGGTGGGCGTCACGTTTACACTCGTCACAGAGTGATCAACGGTCGCCGAATAACTGGTGGTTCCAGCAGAGAACGGAGCATTCAGAGTTCCTTGGCTCAGCGTCAAGTTGGTCAGATCGGCATTGTTCGACAGCGGGGCTGCCGCACGCGTCACTGTGAGGGTGTACGTCTTCGTCGACGTACCGTCTTGTGCCGTTACCTTCACGGTGATCGTGTTGCTTCCCGTATTCAATGGCACGGAAACCCCGCTGGTCGCTGCTGTACCATTGACGGTCACCGAGGCGTTCGAGTCTGCGGTGGTGGGCGTCACGTTTACACTCGTCACAGAGTGATCAACGGTCGCCGAATAACTGGTGGTTCCAGCAGAGAACGGAGCATTCAGAGTTCCTTGGCTCAGCGTCAAGTTGGTCAGATCGGCATTGTTCGACAGCGGGGCTGCCGCACGCGTCACTGTGAGGGTGTACGTCTTCGTCGACGTACCGTCTTGTGCCGTTACCTTCACGGTGATCGTGTTGCTTTCCGTATTCAATGGCACGGAAACCCCGCTGGTCGCTGCTGTACCATTGACGGTCACCGAGGCGTTCGAGTCTGCGGTGGTGGGCGTCACGTTTACACTCGTCACAGAGTGATCAACGGTCGCTAAATAACTGGTGGTCCCAGCAGAGAACGGAGTATTCAGAGTTCCTTGGCTCAGCGTCAAGTTGCTGAGGTTTGCATCCGAGTTTGAGGCGGCTGGAGTAGAGGCGACCGTACCCGCGTTGCCCACCGCAACGAATGTACCTCCACCATACGCAACACCAGATAAGGCATTCGTCGTCGTTGGCGTTTCATTATTCCAACTGATCCCATCCCTTGAGGAGATGATATCGCCTGCGTTTCCGTCTACAGCAACAAACTTGCCACCGCCATACGCAACACTCAAGAGAAACGAACTTTCATTCGAAGATGCTTGAGGTTTCCAAGACATCCCATCTGTTGAGGTTAGGATTGTTCCAGCACCCCCAACTGCCACATACAGGTCGTTGCCGTAAGCAACCGAGTAAAGACTTTGGCTCGTTGAAGTTGTTCTGGATGTCCATGTAGTTCCATCTGGCGAAGTGAAGATATTTCCTGAGTCACCTGTAACGACAAACTGACTTCCGCCATACACGACAGCGTTTAGATTTGTACTTCCTAGGCTTACTAGATTCCAAGTAGTCCCGTCCGATGACGTGAGGACTGTTCCATCATTACCCACTGCCACAATCGTACTGCCGTTGGTCGCCACAGAATACAAAGTACTCGTGGTATTTGAAGGATGTGGAGTCCACGTGTTCATGTCCTCGGAGGTATAAATTTGACCCTGATCTCCTACGACTATCCACTTGCTCCCGGTGTACACGGCACTCCTACCTACGAAATCAGGAAGGGGTTGAAACTGCCAAGTCTGGGCACCATCAGAAGAAGAAATCAAGTTGTTGGCCAAGTCAAATGCCAACCAATTCCCTCCACCATATGAAACCCCGTTGATATCATTCTGACCTTCCAAGGTTTGTACTGTCCAAGTACTCGCTGCGAAAACGAGATTGTCAGGTCCAAACCATCCCACAGAAGCAAAGATCATCATAAAAACAAGTAACGCATTGAAAACATTCTTGAACTTACGGCGCAATCGATGTAAGCGCACGCGGATCCTCCTTCCACTTTGAAGTGTTTATTGGCAATGACGATTACATTCTACCAAATCCGTCTCACAAAATTCTCACAAAGTTCTTGCAAGACTTTCATTCCTGTTGATAGCCAAAAAGACTGCCCTTGGGTGGGCAAGCTCGTCTTTATTACTTAGAGCGATACGGTGAACCTTACCACAAGTAACATTGAAATACCCTCTTTTAGTTGTGGAGAATAGGGAGCTATATAGGTGCATTTCCTTTTATAGGAATACCGCTCATTTTAATGGTTAAATTAATAAAAATTGAATTGAACCTAGGTGAAGTAAAATGATGGATTTTTTAAAAAAATTGATTTCGAACAACCGTACAGAGAAAAGACCTGACATAAAAATAAACGTATCTCCTTCCTTGCAAAAAAATAAGGAGTACATTCAAAACCAGATGTTTCATTCAAGTGATCTGAAGTGGCGGAGCATTAGGTTTAATCAAGTAGAAGGGCTCATCGTTTTTTTTGAATCCCTGTCTGATCAACAGAGAATTCAAAAAGAGATCATTCGGCCTTTAGAAGAAAATAAAGAAGGAACCGTGGATGAAATTATTACTTCTGTGGAGATTGCGAGGAAATCGGATCTTAGCCAGTTGCCCCAAACCTTAGTGCAAGGAAATTGCGTGTTGTTATTTGAAGGTACAGCAGAAGCTTTTATTGTCGGCGTGGTGGCAGATTATAAACGGGGTATCTTAGAGCCAGTGAACGAAGGAGTCATTCGCGGCGCTCATGATGGTTTTATAGAGAACCTCATCACGAATCTGTATCTGGTCCGAAAGCGTATTGAAAATCCGGACCTGGTCGTTCGTTATTACCAGGTCGGAAAGGCAACTAAAACAAAATTGGCTCTTCTCTATATGCAGGATCTGGCGAATCCGGAGCTGGTCAAAGAAGTGGATCACAGACTTGGTTCCATTGTGATGGACACTACGATCTCACCCGGATTCATTGCTGAATTGATTGAGGATAACCCATTTTCTCTATTTCCGCAAATCTTATTTACGGAAAGGCCGGATCGGGCAGTAGCTCATCTCATGGAAGGACGTGTCGTTATTTTATCTGATGGAGATCCATCTGCGCTGATTTTGCCGGTGACTTTCTTTGCCTTTTTTCAAAGCCCGGATGATTATCACAGCAGGTGGATTGTCGGATCGCTCGTTCGATTTATTCGTTTGATGAGCTTTATCGTTGCATCTCTAGTACCTGCTTTATATATTGCCGTTATTGGTTTCCATCCCGAAATTCTTCCTTCAAATTTGATTTATACCGTAAAAAGTAGCATAGATAGGGTTCCATTTCCACCCATTGTAGAAGCTTTTCTTATGCAGATTGCCTTAGAGGTGCTACGTGAAGCAGGAGTTCGGTTGCCAAGCCGAGTAGGTCAAACCATCGGCTTTGTTGGCGGCTTGGTCATCGGTGAATCAGTCGTGCGAGCTGGATTGATTTCATATCCCATGGTTATCGTTGTCGCTTTAACCGCTATTTCGTCATTTGTAGCCCCGTCTAATGAGATAAGTACGACCACTCGCATTCTAGGCTTCCCGCTCATGATCCTGGCTTCAATGTTCGGTCTGTTCGGGATCATGTATGGTCTTCTTTTTATCTTAATTCACTTATGTAAATTAGAGAGCTTTGGTACAGCCTATTTTGCGCCTGTTATGCCTCTTCGAATCAAAGATTTGAAGGATACATTTATACGCTTTCCAATCTGGAGCTTGAATCAGCGTCCCCATGACCCTCATGCAAAAAGGTTAAATCAAGAAAGATATTCAAGGGGGTGGGAACAGGATGAACCCGGAAAAGAGTAAAATTACTCAGGGACAGCTTATGTTTTTTGTTATACAGTCTCAAGTGGGTGTTGGAATTTTATCCCTTCCACATAAATTACAAGATACCGCCAAGGGAGGAGCGTGGATCTCTAGCTTAATCGCCGGCTTGGCTGTACAAGTGATTATTTTGATTCTTTGGGCTCTGTGCAGACGATTTCCTTCCGATACGATATACAGTTTCTTGCCAAAAATCGCCGGAAATCTTTTGGGAAATCTGCTTGGTTTTGCTTATATCGGCTATTTTCTTTTTTCTGCTGGAACAGTTTTAGCCTTATTTGCCGATGTCGTGGGAAAGTGGGTGCTGCAAGCAACACCAAGATGGGCATTATTAATTCTCACCCTTCTTACCTGTATATATTTAGTGAAAGAACGCCTTCGAGTGATTGCTAGAATGTTTGTCATATCTTCGTTAACGATCATTGTGATGGTATTATTTTCCTTGATCGGTTATACTCATGCGAATATTACATACATATTTCCTATAATGGAAGCCGGATGGTGGGGGATCATCAAAGCCGCAAATGATGCATTGTTTCCTTTAGTCGGTTACGAAGTTCTATTGGTGATTTATCCTTTTGTTGAAGGGAAAAGCTACGGGAAATTAAAGGCGGCATCTTTAGGAAATATGTTGATTACACTTTTTTACACATTTGAGGTGTTTACCAGTTTAATCATTTTCAGTCCGGGGGTTATGCCTGCCATCTCGGAACCGCTCCTCTATATGCTGAAAGGTTTTTCTTTCCAGATTATTCAGCGGATCGATTTAATCTTTTTATCTTTATGGATTTTTATTGTTAGCAATGCTATTGCCTCTTGGTTATATATGGCGACAGTAGGTTTAGGTCGCTTCTTTCACCGGGGTAAACATAAAAAAGCAGTTCCCTATGCCGCTTGCATTGTCTTTATTCTGGCTATGATTGCTCAAGATCCATCGATCACTGACCTGTACGATCGAATGATTAGGATTTTTCATTATACGTTCGTGGTTGGGCTTCCTTTGATCCTGCTCATCTTCTCGTATCTTTCTAGAAAAAGGAGGGCGGAAGCCAGATGAAAAGGATCTGCTTTTCAAGCGCTCTTATTTTTGTTTTCCTATTGATGACCGGGTGTTGGGATCAAGATCTTTTAAAGGATGCTCGTTTGCTTTATGGAGGAGGGTTTGACCTCGCGCCGAATGGGAAGCTTCTAGCTACCTTTGTCATACGGGACATGCCCACTAGCGAACAACAGAGCCCTAAAAACGAGGTGATATACGCGGTTGGCAATACGCCAAGGGAAGGCCGTGAAAAAGCGGATGAGCAGATATCCCGGAAGCTTCGTGCTTACAGAAATCGGATCATTCTCATTGGAGAAGAGCTGGCAAAACAAGATATTCATCAGCTCCTCGATATTTTTTACCGCGATCCAAAGAGCGCTTTAAATGCGAGGATTGGAGTGGCGCAAGGAAAGGCGGCAGACATACTTTCTCTTAAAAAAGTAGGGAATGTCTTAATTGCAGAAGAAATTGATGAATTAATCAAGAGCAAAGAAGAGACTACAACAGTTCCTAAGGTGACCATTGAAACGATTTACCCTGTGATGATGGACCCCGGAGAGGATTTTGTTCTTCCGTACATTAGGAAAAAAGGGAAACGAGTGAACGTTTCGAGTGTTGCCATGTTTCATAAGTATCAATTTACAGGGACACTGAGCTCTGATGAATCTACCATGTATTTACTTTTGAAAGGTAACAAGGAGAAAGTCGCAGGTTTCACCCAAAAAATAAGTAGCGGAAAGGGTCAAAAAAATGTCTATAATTTTTTGACTTTTAATGTAGAAAAATCAAAGCCAAAGATGAAAGTGCTGATTCAACCGAACGATCAAATTATGATTAGGCTGGATCTGAAATTGAAAGTGAGTGTCATTGAATATCCTAAGGAGCTTTTACGTGATAAAAAAACAGTTGCTCGATTAAACCAGCTTTTATCCAAAGAGATGACTGATTTGGCAAATAAAACGCTTAAAGAAATGCAAAAAGCTCGCTGTGACGGATTAGGTATCGGCAGACAACTTATGGCATTCCATCCTGAAATTTGGAAGAAACAGAAGGGAGACTGGGGGAGCAACTATCAAAAAGTACATTTTGTTCCTATGGTTCAAGTAGAAATTACAAAGAAAGGGATTTTAGACTAACGTAGTGATTGATAGAATATTGGTGAAAATGAATGGGGGGTATAGAATGGTTACTCATTTGCTTGAACAGGTAAAAAAAACAAGAAAAACCTTACGCCAGCAGATCATCGCAGCCGTGTTAAATCAGTTTGATGAGCAGAGTATGAAGTTAGATCGAAGTATGAGACAAGAGAAATATCGCAAAATGATGGGAAATCCTTTTCGCTTCTATAGAGGGAGTGCCTATTTATTTTATTATGATGTAACGAATGTTCCATTTTCTTTTCATACACCCGAGGATAAACCGACATGGATTCAAGGGGATTTGCATTTCGAGAACTTCGGTGCCTTTCAGAATGAGCAAGGGCATATCGTGTATGATGTGAATGATTTTGACGAAGGATACATGGGGTCTTATTTATACGACATTTTGCGTATGACAACAAGCATTGCGCTGTTTTGTGAAGGACAGGGGCTCGGTGAGGATGAGCAGACAGAAAATATTGCAGCGTATGTAGCTGCTTATTACAAACAGCTACTACGATTTGAACGGAAAAAAGAAGACCCTGTTACGTTATTTTTCACGAAAGATAATACAGAAGGGCCGATACGCAAAGTATTGAAGAAGCTAGAAAAGCGACAGGCGAGCGAATGGCTTGAAGGAATTACGTCTGTTGGGGAAGACAGCCGCCGTTGTTTCGTGTTGACAGATGAAATCCAACCTGTGAGCAATGAAGAACGTGCCGTGCTCGAACAAGTATGGACGGAGTATATGGAGAGTCTAGATGTGGAAGATCGGCGTGCCCATGAGTTCTACCGGATTAAAGATATCGCACACAAGCATGGTTCGGGAACGGCTTCCATTGGCCTTGCGCGATATTATGTGCTTATAGAGGGAGATGGACAAGGGGAACTGGATGATCTTGTATTGGAAGTAAAAGAGGTGCGTACACCCATTCCGGCGTATTTCTTGCCGTATAATGAGGGATTTTGGCAGCGTCATTCCCATCAAGGGGAAAGGGTTATTACTACACAGAAAGCCATGCATCATCATGAGGACCCGTATCTTGGATTTATTACTATAGGGGATCGACATTTTTATGTACGGGAACGTTCACCATTCAAGAAGCGGGTGAAAGCGAAGCATTTGACGGATGTGAAAGAAATCAATTCGACAGTCGAGATTATGGGACGGATCACGGCAAAGATTCATGCACGTGCGGATACAGACGTGCAGCGAGATCTCCTTTCTTATCATAGTGAAGAAGAGATTCTACGTGCGATTGGTGGGGATTTTGAAGCGTTTTGTGCACAGATAATATTTTGGTCAATGATGTATAAGCAGCAAGTGAAGGAAGACTATGTGTTGTTTTGTGATTGGTGCAGGGAAGAATTTGATATATAAGTAGAGTAAAAAGGGATGCGATAAAAAAGGGACAACCTACCTAGATGGTTGTCCCTTTTTTATACCCTTCCTGGTCTCTTGTTCATTGTACGATCGGGTTTTTCTCAACCTATGTCAGCATCCTGCTTGATTGGGCTATTCGGAATGACCAACGAAACGGTTTTCCCTTCATTTACTCCCAGTAATCGAAAATCAAACTTTTTAAAATGCTCATACGTCTTTTATTTGTAAGGCAAGTGATTGATACGCGCGTATCAAAGGAGAGTATTCAAATGAATAGGAAGTTAGAAAAATTACTTATACGTTTAATTACGGAAAATAAAGAGAATGTGTATCGGTTAGCGTTCAGCTATGTAAAGAATGCAGAAGATGCACTGGATATTGTTCAGGATTCTATACATAAGGCTTTGTCATCATCAGAAACCTTAAAATCCGAAGGTTCGATGAAAGGCTGGTTTTATAGGATTGTGGTGAATACATCGCTCGATTTCCTGAGAAAACAAGGGAAAATTCAACTTATGGATGATAAAACGTTGGAATTTCATAGCCCCATAAGTGAAGACGCTTATCATGATATTGATTTGGAGAAGGCTCTGGATGAATTACCTCATGCCTTTCGGACTGTGGTTATACTTAGATACTTTGAAGATTTAAAAATTGAAGAAATTGCGGAAGTGCTGGACGAAAATATCAGCACCGTAAAAACACGATTGTATACAGCACTTCGTAAACTGCGAATTAAAATGGGCAATGAACTTCTGGAGGAGGCAAAGTAAAATGAGCGAACAGCTGGAACAATTGAAACGGAAATATGAGAATATACCGATCCCGGATGAATTGGATTTCGTCGTGAAGAAAGCCCTCAAGCAAAAAAAGAAAAGATATGTGAAGACGAAGAGTCTTGTTGGGATCGGTGCAGCGGCTATTGTATTGATCGCAGGGATCAATACTAGCCCTACCTTTGCAAAAGTCTTATCAGAAGTGCCCTTGGTTGACTCGCTTGTCAAGGTAGTAACTTTCAAAGAATTTAAAGTAGATGATGGAGATGCTCAAGCCAATTTTAAAGTACCTGCCATTACGAACATGGGAAATAAAGACTTAGAAGCTACTTTAAACAACAAATATCTGGAAGAAAATAAAAAGATGTACAATGATTTCATGGCCGAAATGAAGGAAGTAAACGAAAATGGCGGAGGTCATGTAGGTGTGGATAGCGGTTATGTGGTCAAAACCAACAATGATCGGATCCTTGCTGTGGGCAGGTATGTTGTAAATACGGTTGGTTCTTCGTCGACAACGTTTAAATACGATACGGTAGACAAGAAAAATCAACTTTTGATTACCTTGCCAAGTTTATTTAAAGATGACAGCTACATAAGTCGGATCAGTGAAAATATTAAGGAACAGATGAGACAGCAGATGAAGAAAGATCCCGATAAGTTTTATTGGGTAGAAGGTACAGGGAGTAAGGACCCTATGATAGACTACTTTAAAACGATTTCTAAAGATCAAGCCTTTTATATTAACAATGAAGGAAAGCTTGTTATCTCCTTTGATAAATATGAAGTCGCTCCAGGATATATGGGCGTGTTGGAGTTTATCATACCGACCAACACAATTGCTGATTTATTAGTTAGTAAAGAATATATAAAATAGGCTATTAGATCTGCCATCTGTGGAAGCTTTTCAAACAGCCAGATGAAATATATAACACAAGCAACAAGAAGGGATGACTAGAAATGATGAACGTAAAAAAAGTTGTATTAGGAGTATTTACTACTGCATTACTGTTAACATCCAGCTCACTTACACCAGTTTTAGCTGATTCTACAAAACATGTTCCGCAAACACAAAAGCAAACGATAGACATGCAAACAACAAAAGCGATTCAAAATGTCATGCAGCTTGCTAAACAAGGGAAATTACCAAACGTACCATTCCAAATCGGAACCCCAAAATCTACGATAATTAAACAGTGGGGTATGCCTAAATATGGAGCAGAAGGGGCTAAAAGTAATAAGTATAGCTTTTTAGACTATACGAATAAAAAACATACAAGTTTTGAAGCAACCGACAAATTACTTCGTATTGATTTACAAGATCCAACTTTAAACAAGAGAGTGACCCTGTCTAAACTGGAACAAGTAGTAGGAAAACCTGTTGCTGTAGATGGCTCAGCCAACACAAAGTATCTTACTTACAAAGCTGGTGGCTATACGATTAAGTTTGTCTTTGATATCATAAAAAAAGGAGAAGATCCGAAATTAATGACGGTAATCTTAACGAAAGCTAACTATTGGAAATAGAGAAAAATCAACCGACTCTTTTTACGTTAAGGAGTCGGTTGATTTTTTATATATGAAATTAATTCACGGAAAAAGAAAAAATTTACACAAATTTTATTTGAAGTGGAACCGATTTCTCACTTAGAGTAAAGCATATTTCTAATAAGGGAGAACTTCTATGAACTTCATCAAAAACTCGAAAGTGAGTCAAAAGATTTTTGGATTGATTATTTTAGCAGGAATTTTTCTCGCGGCTGTTGGTTATGCAGGATATTATTCTATTCAACAGTTAAAGATCCATTCGAATGAAACATATAATGACAGACTTATTCCTATGCAACGGTTCAACCAAATTAGCACTAATACGCGTTCTGTTGACGCATATATACTAGAACTAATGATAACTACAGATCCTGCAAAAAACCACGAATTAAAAGATGACATTGAAAGAACATCTAAATCAACAGATGAGTTACTGACTAATTTAAGTCAATCAAAATTAGATGAAACATCAAAGGAAAAACTAGCTTCTCTTCAAGAACAAATAGGAATGTACAGAAGCGGGCGTGAAGAAGCGCTAAAATTAGCTATAGATAATCGAAATGCAGAAGCGTACCAAACGTATTTATCCAAAATGGTTCCTGCTCGTGATAACCTTAATAAAATTTTAAATGATATTGCAATATATAATAAGGATTTAGCTGAAAAGACAAACGAAGAAAGTAATACAAAAAGTACACAAATAATAGACCTTATGATTTTTTTGACCGTAGTATCACTGGTTTTATGCTCTGGTATTGGGATTTTAATTTCTCGAATGATTACTCGTCCTTTGAAAGAAGTACAAGCTCTCATGCAAAAGGCAAAAGAGGGAGATTTAACGGTATACGGTACATATCAATCAAAAGATGAAATTGGAATGTTAACAACTGATTTTAATGATATGATCGTGCAACTACGAGGAATTATTAAACAAGTAAGTGACAACGCTGTAAATTTATCAGCAAGTGCACAGGAACTTTCTGCTGGTAGCGAACAAACATCACAAGCAACTCAACATATCGCTGCTGCAATTCAAGAAGTAGCCGGTGGAGCAGAAACACAGGTAAAAGGTACGGAAGAGAGTGCACGTGCGATAGAGGAAATGGCAATTGGTATAAACAAAATCGCTGAGTCGTCTTCTTTTGCTGCTGAATCTTCAAATGAAGCAATAAAAAATGCGGAGAATGGAAGTCAAATTGTACAAAAAGCGATCGAACAAATGCGTGATATCCACTCTTCTGTAGGCGAATCAGCAGAAACGGTAAAACAATTGGGACTACGTTCGAATGAAATTGGTAAAATCGTTGAGGTGATTACTGGTATTGCAGCTCAAACAAATCTTCTTGCTTTAAACGCAGCGATTGAATCGGCACGTGCGGGTGAGCATGGCCGGGGATTCGCTGTAGTAGCAGATGAAGTGAGAAAGTTAGCTGAGCAATCAAAAGAGTCAGCAGAAAGCATTGCTTTAATCATTGAACAAATCCAAAGTGAAACTTCTACTGCTGTAGCTACAATGGAAAAAGGAACTCAAGATGTAGAAAATGGGGTTAACATTGTACAAAAAGCAGAAGAAGCGTTCGAACACATTGTACAATCTATTGAAAATATCGCTTCTGAAATTCAAGAGGTATCAGCAGCTTCACAACAAATGGCGGCTGGTTCAGAACAAGTGAGTGCCTCTGTGGTAGAGATCGAAAATAGTGCTAAGATATCCCATGAACATTCGCAACGGGTGGCCTCATCTTCAGAGGAGCAGTTAGCTTCTATTGAAGAAGTAACAGCGTCAATACAAGAATTAAGCCAAATGGCGCAAGAGTTGCAACAAATGACCAGCCGATTTATATTACGATAAGATATGTATAGATAATCAAAAGGCTGTACTCTTGTATATAAGAGTGCAGCCTTTGGTATTTTACCCGATTATGACCTTACCTTTGCTTTTTTAGGTTCAAGAAGATTGGTACCGACGACTCCTAAAATAATCATGAAGGCCCCGATGAGATGAAAGTATTCCAGCTTTTCTTGCAAAAATATAACCCCTGCAACAATGGTGACAAGAGTGGATAAATTGTTGAACACACTTATCTTGGAGGCTTCTATTTGCGATAACGCATAATTCGACAAAAATGATGTAACGAGAGAAGATAATACACCCAAAAAGAGGATAGATAGTACAAACAATGGATTCGAAAAAGGTGCAAAGAAGAGCGTGAGCGTCCCCTCCGAAACATGACGGATCACAGACATGCCATTGAAGAACAGAAAACCGATCGTTGTCATCATGTACGTTAAATCTATGACACTGAACTTTTGTGACATCTTTCTGGCTAGCACGCTATATCCAGCGAAAGAAAGCGCTGATAATAGGATTAAAATTGTTCCTTTGCTGTTCGTTGTTTCAAGATTGATGCCTTTCATAGCAAAAATATAGGCCACACCGACAACCGATAATAGAGTGAATATCTTTTGCCATTGACTGGTGTATTCTTTCAAGAAATAAGTTGCCAAAACCATCGTGAAGATGGGCACAGTGGCATGAATAATTCCCGCCTCCGAAGAGGAGGTATAGGCCAAGCCGAAAACCTGGAAAGTGAAGAACAATGCTGGGTAGAACAAAGCTAAAGGTAAGATCGACACTATATCTTTGACTTTGATATTCAATCGAATCCATCCAAAAATGATAGGAATCGAAGCTACCACAAACGATACGGTAAAACGATGCGCCAAAGTGTCCACTGGGTTTGTTATCGTCAGTGCTAATTTGACAAAAATAAACGCGAAGCCAATGATGAACGCATTCAATATAGCGGCGAGATAAGCCTTTTTTTGTTGTTTATGTTCGATCATGTATATAACCCCTAAGCATGCATGCAATGCTTTCCATTTACCGGTATAGTTCAATACTAAGGGGAGAATATGTATGATACAATGTGAAAAATAGCCATCTGTACCGGTACAAATTACTTGTGAGGAATCAAAAAATGCATAAATATCTACAATTGTTGAATGATCTGGAGACATTAATCGGGGAACGCCCATACAAAGAAGGAGAGAGGCTTCCTTCCATTCGAACGCTCGCACAGCAGTATCAATGCAGCAAAAGCACTGTCATTCGGGCAATGGATGAACTTGAAAAGCGGCATATGATCTATTCGGTTCCGAAGAGCGGATATTATGTGGTTAAGAGAATGAAAGCCCGTAAGGAAGAAGGATCGCAGGTTATCGATTTTGCGACTTCTGCCCCCGATCCAGATGTTTTTCCTTATTTGGATTTTCAACATTGCATTAATAAGGCAATTGATACGTATAAAAATGATTTGTTTATCTACGGCATGCCTCAAGGCCTCTCTTCTTTGATCCAGGTTGTCCAACAGCAGCTGACTAACTATCAGATCTTCACCAGTGAGCATAATATTTTCATCACATCGGGCGTTCAACAGGCGTTGTCTTTGCTGACGATGATTCCTTTTCCGAATCGAAAGAAGAAAATAGTAATAGAGCAACCTGGATACCATTTATTCATTGAACATCTCGAAACTCACAAATGCCCGGTAATAGGAATAAAGAGAACGGCGGAAGGGATTGATTTGAAAGAATTGGAAATGATCTTTCAAACGGAAGATATCAAATTCTTTTACGCGATTCCAAGATTTCATAATCCGTTAGGTACCTCTTATACGAAAGAGGAGAAAATAAAAATCGTGGAACTGGCCCAAAAATATGATGTTTTTATTGTCGAGGATGACCAGATGGCCGATTTGGAACAGGATAGCAAAGCCGATCCCTTATACGCTTATGATACCTCATCTCGTGTCATTTATCTGAAGAGTTATTCCAAAATTATTTTTCCTGGAATGCGTATCGGGGTGGCAGTCATTCCTGATGCATTGGTTGATGTGTTCAATCGGTATAAGAAACTGCTTGATATTGATAGCTCTATGCTGTCGCAAGGGGCGTTGGAAATCTATCTGAAAAGTGGAATGTTTGAACGACACAAACAAAAAATCCGCTCGGCGTATGCACGTAGGGCAAAGATTATGGCTGATTCATTAACGCAACAATCGGAACGTAGCGGTGAAATTTTTACCTATCACGCTATGAAGCAGCCTTGTATTCATACGCATATTTTGTTGGATAAGAAGGTGTCACTGCCTCAAATGATGGCCAGGCTCAAAAAGCAGTCCATTCTGCTGGACCCGATCGATAAGCATTACTTGTCATTTTTTCCAAAAGAAAAAATAGTAAAGCTGAATGTTTCCAATGTCAAGGAAGAAGACATTGAACGAGGAATCGAGCAACTGATTGAAGAGCTTAAAAGAGTATTTTGTTAGTTGGCAGGGAGATTTTTGAGTGACCAATCGTAAAAGAAGAGGGGCTGCACCACAAGTCTAACTAGACGAATGGGTGACAGCCCCTTACATACTTTTATTTGTAGTACTCTATCTATCACTTTTAATTTTATGAATAATTTCGCATTCAATAGCATCATTTAACTTTTCTACCCTTCGATTAAGGAAAAAGGCATCGATCAAGCCCCATATTATTGAACCGATTATCAGGAGAATAGAAAAGGGAAATAAGAAATTATTAAAACTAGTACGAGCAGTAGGTCCTGATAGAAGAAGAAGCATGAAGATAGGAAAAGTACTGGTGAGAAACATTGCGCTTGCAGAACCGTAATTTTCTGTATAAAAACGATGAGCACCAAAAAAGGAAAGACCAGCCCATAATCCCCATGCTGCTGCTTTACTTTTTCTCCTTTTTAGCATCTCTGATTCAAGAATGTATAGTTCTTCTAATGTTAAGTCCTTCTTTGAAAAAGTGTTATTCATGAAATATCACCGATTAACATTAGGGATAGCTCTCGGGTTAGAATTTTGTTTTGCGTTTTTAACTAATTTTATTTCTGCTAGAATTTCGTTTTCAATTTTTTTATTTGTCTCTCTGACCATACTACTGATCAAGAATAAATCAATAAATGACCAGACTCCTAATCCTCCAAATGTTAGCAGCATTGCGACTCCTGTGCCGAATTTCCCTAAATAGAATCGATGTCCACCAAGATATGAAGTGAATAACCAGAGTAACCAAGTTATACCGCTTGATTTTTGCTTTATCATCATTTCTGAATTTAATAATTGCAGTTCTTCAGTTGTTAGTCCTTGCTTGTTTAAAATAGACATACATTCACTCCCTAATAATAGTATATATATGTAAACATTATACAATATATTTTCATTTTTCACTCTACTTTTATTAAATTTTACAATATTATTGGGAGTTATTTTCTATATTTTATTATGCTGGTGATCGAAGTTAAAAAATCACCAGCATAATAGACATCAACCATGGTGTTACACAAAGCGTAATGAGTGCAGCGATGATCATGGATAAGCTGGAAATCGTCCCTGCAATGGAGCTAAATTCAAATGCTTTAGACGTACCTGCGCCATGTGCAGCCGTACCAAGAAGTGCACCCTGGGCAATGGCATTCTCAATGCGTAATAATCGGATAAGAACAGGGCCAATGACGGCACCTAACAGTCCGGTCATAATAACGAATACAGCTGTAATCGTAGGGACACCACCAATACTTGTGGAAACCCCCATGGCAATCGGTGTCGTAACCGAACGAGGAATGAGGCTGTTCACAATTTGTGTATTTAAATGTAACCCTTCGGCAATCAACATCGATGATATAATGGCTACAACAGAGCCAGACAGCACGCTGACAATAATTTCGGTCGCGTGCTTTTTTAATAGGTTGAAGTATTTATAGAGTGGCACAGCGAATGCAATGGTTGCCGGTTGAAGCATATCGCTTAGCCATTTCGCGCCTGTATTGTATGAGTCATACGAGATATGAGTCCAAAGTAAAAAAGCGATAATGAGTAATGGTGTAATGAGAAGTGGAGACAAGTACACTTTTGGTTTATGTTGATAACACCATTTTGCTCCTACATAGAGCATAATCGTAAGAATGAAGCTAAAAAACGCGAGCATCATGAAAGCTTCTGCTCCTTTCGTTCCGTAATTTTTTTTGCTACGAGTCCGGTACAGGCCATGACTGTGATTGTACTAAGAACGATGGCACAGATCACACGCACTCCATCATCGACTAAAAGATGCGGGTATTTCATAATCCCGACAGCCGATGGAACAAAAAATAACAACAGCTCTGCCAGCAGCCATTTTGCGCCTAGCTCAATCCATTCCAGACGAATAATTTTAGTTTGCAGCAGAATAAAAACAACCCCAATACCTAAAATACTACCAGGGATTTTTAAATGAAATACATCGACCAGCTTGTTCATAATAAGCGAAAACATACATAAAAGAATAATCTGTCCGGTGCCTTTGATTATGGTTGCCACTTTCACTCGCTCCTCTCAGTGAAAAGTGTACATCATCCATTTTCATAGGTAAAATGCATATATAGAATGTGTATCATTCCTTTTATCTATAGTTAGCAGAGGGGATATGAAATGGATATACGGCATTTGCAATATTTCTTGAAAGTGGCGCAGCTTAAAAGTTTTACGAAAGCTGCCCAAGCCTTATATATCACGCAACCAACGATTAGTAAAATGATTAAAAGTATTGAGGAAGAGCTGGGGGTTGTGCTGTTTAACCGTTTAGGCAAACAGGTGGAATTAACAGATGCGGGGCAAGTTATGTTTATTCAAGCGCAGGATATTGTACATTCCTTTCAAAATTTGTCGTTTGAGCTAGATGATCTCATGAATATAAAAAAGGGGAATATTCGTATTGGATTGCCTCCGATGATTGGGTCAAGCTTTTTTCCTAAAGTGCTTGGAAAGTTCCGTGAGCAGTATCCAGATGTTACAATTCAGCTGGTGGAAGACGGGGCGAAGAAAGTAGAAGCAGATGTTGAAAATGGTGGATTAGATATTGGGGTTGTGTTATCCCCGACGAATGAGGAGCTCTTTCATTCGTTTTCGCTTGTAAAAGAAAAACTGATGCTGCTTGTTCATCCGTCCCATTCACTGGCAAACAGAGAGATGGTATGCCTACCTGAGTTAGCACAGGAATCGTTTGTTTTTTTTCGTGAGGATTTTGCGCTTCATGATCGGATCATTGCTGAGTGCGTGCAGGCAGGGTTTCAGCCGCATGTGACCTATGAAAGTTCACAATGGGATTTTATTAGTGAGATGGTGGCAGCCAATCTGGGCATCGCGTTTCTTCCAGAGCCGATTTGCCGGGAACTTGATGCGGAGCGTATTCGGGTGCTTCCGCTTATTGAACCGATTATTCCATGGCATTTGATCATGATTTGGCGAAAAGATCGCTATCTTTCGTTTGCGGCACGAGAATGGATTCGATTTACGCAGGATCTTTTTGTGTAAGTTTTTGGTATGAATGTTCGCGAAAGGCCTGATATCTTCCTAATAGAGGAATATGTCAGGCCTTCATACGGTTATATCCGTTTCCTTTACTGTTCTACCAGGCTGTTTACCGACACGTGTTGTTCATTCTCTGGTTGACCCAGGGGATAAATTCTAGCCGTTTCGTTTTTTTCATCCACAGCTTGAATGTAGATGGGGGTTCCTTGATACGTAACACTAGCCATAACAGGTGAGGCAGCAATTTCTTGAGCACGTTGCTTATTCATTTTTGATATCCTCCTTAATACGTCGTAACAGTTATAATATCTGCTCTAAACGGCGTGAGTATTCTTATGTTATGACAGTCTATAGCTTTATTTCTTGTCTCTTATAGACGCTTATACACGATTATCTCCATTGTTACAATATTTCACTGCTTCCTTCCAGCTCATGGCTAAACGAACGATATCGTCTTCAACAAGTTCAGTCCCGATTTGGACTTCGATAAATTCAAGTGGTGTAATAGCTTTTACCCCATGCTTTGCTCCAAGGGGGATTTGAAGAACATCACCCGTTTTAATAGGATAAAGTTTATTCTCCAGAATAAACTCTCCGGAACCGGAAATAATAATCCAGATTTCTCGTCTTTTATGGTGTAATTGATAGCTTATATTTTTGCCTGGCAATAACTTTATTTTTTTTGTTAGGGTCTCGATTTCTTTTTCTGTCCTTGAGTGGTCCAAAACGCTATATGTTCCCCATCTTTTCTCTTCATACAATGGTCGTTGATGAACAGTAGAAATTATATCTTTAATCCGATTCGCATTTTTTTTGTTGGCAATCAAGATACCATCTGAGCTTGCGGCTACGATAATGTTGGATACATCGATTACGTTAATCGGATAGGAAAGTTCATTGACGATATGGGTATTGATGCAGTCATCTGTCATTTGACCTGAACCAAGGATGTTGCTTTCGAGATGACCTGCTAGTGCATCCCAACTCCCTAGGTCATTCCAGGTTCCATTATAGGGAACTACGACCGAATGATGAATTTTTTCTACAATCTCATGATCAAAGCTTAATTCAGGTAGCTGTTCATATAGAGCAAACATGTCCTCATAAAAAAGTGGCAGGCTTTTTTTCTCCAAGCTAGAAAGCATGAATGTTAGCGGAAAGGCGAAGACGCCGCAATTCCACAGGGCATTCTTTTTAATCAGAGTATGGGCTCTTTTTTGGTCAGGTTTTTCAACGAATTTGGCAACATGGTAGTAATCGATCGAGTCGTTTAGTTTTGGCACAATATAACCAAATTGATTGGAGGGAGATGTAGGATTCGTTCCGATAAGGGCAAGATCAGCCTTGGATTGGGAAAGGATGTCTGGAAGTTTGTGTAATAGGTTAAAAAAAGCAGCCTCAGCGAGTAAATCGACTGGGATAACACAAATTATTTCATCTGAAGCTGTATGAATTTTTGAGTGAAGATAGGTGATAGCTAGAGCAATAGCAGTGAATGTGCCCTTTTTATAAGGTTCACTGATGATCGGGATATGATCACCAATATGATTTCTCATGATTTCAAATTGGCTTTGATGCGTAACAATATACGTAGATGAAAGCAATCCAGCTGAATCCAATTGTCTGCAAATCCTTTGTATCATCGATTCCCTGCCGCCGTCTTCTGTTTGTAGCAACTTAAGAAATATTTTCGAACGAATTTCATTTGATAGCGGCCAAAGCCTTTTTCCAGAACCACCAGCTAATAAAATAATTTTCAAAGAAATTCCCCCTGGTGTTAGAATCAACGGTGTTTTTTTATTGTCTGGCTTCTTTTGAAATACCACTTTCGTGCGTGTAAGGATATGGATCTGTATTTTTTTGCTAGTCTACTTGTGTTTAATCTCGTTAAATTTGTTACATTTCTTTGTAGGCTTCGGTTCAAAGTCTTCTTTATAACAAATTGTCCAGGGTAATTGGCGTATATGAAATTCCCGTACGTTTCAAATTCGGAGAAGGTTATTTGCTTGGATTTATTAATGCTTCGTATGATCGCTGAGTACCAGCTTGTATTGTGTTTAGCTGCAATGGTTCTTTTTAGTTTTTTAACTTTTGACTTCTCAAAGAGCATATAATGGGCAACAAAATACGTGGGTGCGGTAGCCCTTTTCCCCATCAGTTTTTTGTACGTTCTAAAATATTCTGCACGGCTCCAATTTCTGCAATAGAATACGGTCTTTTGATTTTGTCTAAATCTATGCGGGCGAATCAACACCGTATCGGCATCAATAACGAGATAGAATTTCTGGGAGCATAATGAGTCGCCGCTTAGTTTTAGTAGTTGTTGAAAAAGCCAACCTGAACGATCCCATTTATTTGTACGATATTTAATATCTTTTTTTGTGATGGGCAAGACAGAGTTTTCGTTGATAAATTTGCAGCGTTTTTGCCTGCATAATTTTTTGATTTTTTCACTTGGAGGGGCAACAATGAGTATGTTTTCGATCGGGTGTTTTACATTTTTTCGGACGCCGTCAATTACGAAGGGGAGGACTTTCAAGTCTTTCTCAATAACAGGGATTAAGACATCAATTTTTGTCTTGCTGGTTAATTGACGATTAGTTTTCTGCATCATTTTTTACCTCCTCTTACAAGTATCTGAGCTATGATATGTCAGGGGAGGAGGAGGGAATTGTGCTAACGCCGAGAATAAGAAAAATGTGTCCTTATGAATTACATATGAAGCATACCGCTCATAATTAATAAAAACAATTCGTGCAAATGATTATTTCAGATTATACCGATAATTTTGTTATAACTACTTATATAACTATAAAATTGATGATGTGAGGGTTAAATAGTCTATGAATCAACTTGAGATGATTTTAGAAGCAGCACCGATTCTTTCAAAATTGCTTTATGAAGCTGATATCATGATCGCAATAACGGACAGGGAAAAATTTGTTTATTATTCAAAGTCGAAGACGCTGGATGCTCAAGTGAAAATTGGACAACCTGTGCTAGACTACGATGCTCTTGGTTTAGCAAGAGACACCGGAAAAGTCGCAGTTGTAGTCGCTCCTCCGGAATATGGACATCCGTTTCGGTCTGTTGGAATTCCCCTCTTTGATAATCAGAAAATAGTCGGGATGATGGGAATTGGAGCGAGTTTAGAGCAGGAATTTGCGTTAGGAAGCTTGGCAGAAACATTGTCTGCATCACTCCAGCAGATTGCTGCGAGTGTAAATGAAGTAAATTCGATGGCTCAGAAATTGGCTACTACACAAGAAAACATGAATCATACCGCAGAACAAACGAAAAAGAATACAGATGAATCAGGAAAAATTGTTGATGTTATTCGTAACGTATCCAAGCAGACTAATCTTCTTGGATTAAATGCGGGTATTATTGCGGCCAAAGCACAGAATGAAGAAGGAAGAAGTTTTCAAGTCGTAGCCAAAGAGGTACGCAACCTCTCTACAAATACCAGTGAGGCGATTGGCCAGATCGAAGAGATTTTAGAGCAGATGAAAAAGTCATCGACTGAACTTCAGCAATTATCACAAAGTATGACGCCTATTATTACATCACAAGCATCCGCTACAACAGAAATTAATGTAGCTCTTGAGCAATTAAATATAGTGGCTCAACAAGTATTAGAAACAGCACAAAAGCTACAAAAATAAACACAGTAGGATGATAAGATACTCTCTGGTACATACCAGAGGGTATTTTTATTATACGGGGTCTTTCCCAATTCCAAAAAGTTCAAGTTTAAGAAAGTCTTAAGAATTATACTGACTTACTATTAAGAATTACACCTTACAATGTAGAAAATTCCAGAGATTACAGATGTTATAATTTTGGGAGGAGCGTGAAAAAAGATGAATCATTATTCCGTATTAGTTGTCGACGATGAGAAAGAGATTCGAGATGCGATCGAAATTTATTTGAAAAATGAAGGCATGACCGTTATACAAGCACAAGACGGCATCGAAGCTGTTGAGAAGTTGAATGAACAGACGATCCATCTCATTATTTTAGACATTATGATGCCAAAGCTTGATGGGATCACCACGACATGTAAAATACGTGAGGAAAAAAATATCCCCATTATTATTCTGAGTGCAAAAAGTGAAGATATGGATAAAATTTTAGGGCTTCAGGTTGGGGCTGATGACTATGTCACCAAACCATTTAATCCGTTAGAGTTGATTGCTCGGGTGAAATCGCAGCTAAGAAGATATGTGACCCTCGGCACATATGAGGGAAAAGAAACAGTCATCCAAATTAATGGTCTTGCATTGGATACGTCCGCAAAAGAAGTAACGGTAGATGGTGAGGTTGTGAAATTAACGCCGACTGAATATAAAATTGTCGAATTACTCATGACGAATGCCGGGCGTGTATTTTCCATTACGGAAATTTATGAACGGGTTTGGAAAGAACCAGGTTTTAATGCAGAAAATACGGTAGCCGTTCACATTCGTAAGATTCGGGAAAAAATCGAAATCGACCCGAAACAACCAAAATATGTAAAGGTGGTATGGGGAATTGGATATAAAATCGAAAAATAAAATGAGATTTTTCACGTGGATTTTATTATTTACGTTCGGGGTAAGCGGTATCTTTACAGGGATATGTAACGGAAAAGACTATATGGAAAAAGATTATTTTCACACACAACAGTTTGAAGATCAGTTGAATCAATTTGTTGAGTATCTCAAGTTGTTTGAATTCACTCATATAAATAAAGAGGATCTGAAAAAGAAGATTACTGTCACAGCAGAGGAAATTAACGAACACCGTTATCGTTATGGGGATTTATCAACACAAACCTCCAATATAAAAGGCCAATATGGAGAAAAAATTAAAGATGCATTGACAGTACAGAATAAAGAAGTAGCGGATATGTATGTTGCGGAACGAGATAAGAAAATAGCGGATATTACAAACAATTTCAAAAGCGATGACTATGTTCGGGCAAAAATTGTGGAAGAAAAAGAACAACAGATCGATCAATATCTTCAGGAAATCGAAAGTCGTCGTTCAAACTTTATGAATGACAAAGCACTTTTTAGATATTATTTGAAGAATACGACAACAGAAGAAGTATATACGAATGTAGATACAACCGGGGGAAGTGTAGCAGCCGATGCGGCTATAAATGATAAAAGCATGCTATTTATTCAAAACTATCCTTCGGAGAAATATGGTGAGCTTTCCAATAGAGTTCCATCCAGCTTACTTAATTATAATGATGTGGTAACCCCGTTATTAGAAAAAGGTGAAGTAAGCACGTTTGAAGGAAAAATTGGCGTGCCTAACGGAGGTTCTTCGACCAACCCGATTCTAGTAAACTATTATGATTTTCTACAAAAACAAAAAGTCTTCTTTATATACGTCATCAGTAGTATTTTTGCTTTTGTGCTGAGTTTGTATCTGAACAAAAAAAGACCTGTCATTCAGCTTATTCCTACAGAAAAATGGCAGTCCTACTATAACCGTATTCCGCTGGATGTAGCGGGAATGACTTTGGTTTTTACAGGATTCCTGTCATTTCTCTTGTTTGTAGTAGACAACGATTTGTATATACATCAGGATTTATATAAGTATAGTAGTGGTGTGGTGTTCAGGTTAATGGTAGCTGCGTGTCTCGTTTCCCTTACACTTATTCAACGAAAATTTTGGGTAGAGCGAGCAAAAGAGCGGGTGAATATAAAGTCAGACTGGCAAAAGAGTTTACTGTACAGGGCGTATAAGGGGCTACGAGAAGCATTTGCCGTCCAGCGTATGGGTACACAGGTATTCATCCTGTTGTCGGTTGTATTTGCCTGTGGCTTTGGTGCAGTACTCGTCCTTGCAAAGAATGAGCTTATTTTGCTCTATGCTCCGTTATTTATTGTAATAGGGGTTCCTAGTTTTTTTGTAATCATAAAGTGGATCGGATATTTTAATCGTATTGTTATCAATACGAGTGGGTTAGTGCATGGGAATATTGAACCAGACTTGCCTGTAGTGGGAAAATCAACGTTAGCTGTTCTCGCCGGTAATATTAATACATTAAAGCACGGCATAAAAGTATCTCAAAAAGAGCAGGCGAAAAGTGAACGATTAAAAACGGAGCTGATTACAAATGTAAGTCATGATTTGCGTACGCCGCTCACGTCGATTATTACGTACACCGAGCTTCTGAAGACACCGAATTTGGCAGATGAAGAACGGAATACGTATATTGAGATTATTGACCGTAAATCGAAACGATTACAAGTGCTCATTGATGATCTATTTGAAGCATCAAAAATGGCGAGTGGGAACATTGAGCTTGTAAAAGAAAAGGTAGACCTTGTCCAGCTCTTGCAGCAAGCGCTTGCTGAATACAATGAAGCGATTAAAGAATCAACGTTACAAGTTCGTGTTACGCATCCGGATACATCCGTGTATGCCGTTGTTGATGGACAAAAATTATGGCGTGTGTTTGATAACTTGATTGGCAATATGCTTAAGTATTCATTAGAGAACACTCGCGTATATATTTCGGTGAAACCATTACGTGATGAAGTGGTCATTACGTTTAAAAATGTTACCAAATACGAGCTGAGTGAAAACATAGATGAATTGTTTGAACGATTTAAGCGGGGGGATACATCCCGCCATACAGAAGGATCAGGACTTGGACTTGCTATTGCTAAATCGATTATAGATCTTCATGAAGGCAATCTGGATATTGAGGTAGATGGTGATTTATTTAAAGTAACGGTTGTATTGAATATAAAAGAAAGCTAGGAAATAGTATAAAAAATGCTCGCGTTACGAACTTCTAACGCGAGCATTTTATTTATGGGGTGTGTTATGCCCGTTTTGCCATATGGATGGAAAGGTTTTTATACGTATTCGCTTCTTCATTCATTCCTTTTTCTTTATAGAGTTTACTTAGCCAGCGTACGGGACCTAGTTCATCTGGTTTTAACTCCATCTCCCAGGTGAAGGATTCAATTGATTGATCCAGCAGACCGAACTGATAATAGAGCTCGCCTAGCCTTGTAAGCTGGTCTAGATCCTGGGATAAGGATGTGAGCTGCTCGATGTCTTTGACTACGGGAAGACGAGGGCTTGTTGACCGAATCGGCTCTATCCATTCCTTTACCTGAGGAGGCTCAGATTGTGTAAGCAAACAGGTGACTAAGCGACGTACAAGGACTTCTTTTTTTTCGGGCTGGGTGCGATAAAGGCTGCTAATGATTTGATTGATGGCTGGCAGACGTACAATGTAGGAGGGCTCTACATGTTCGATAATTACTTCAATCATCGTAGTATCGTCTAAGGAGAGATCGGAGAAATGAGTAATGAGGAAAGACAATGCTTCCGGGTACTGTTTTAGATAAATCATTTCTTGAACCAGGTGCTGAGATAACGGAGAATAAGTGGTTGAATGTTCACATAAAAATTGCAATGTTTTATAGCGGTCTTCCGGTTTAAGTTGGCGTTCCAACAAATGGGTAAATGCATTATAATCATCAAAGTCATGCTTCACTTCAAACAGATTCATAAATAAAAGGAGCTGTTCAAGGTGACGTGATTGTTTATGTAGCAGTTGATGAAGCTGGCGTTCATAGTTCAGTTCTGTCCGGTTTTGATAATAGAATGATTCCATAAGCAGAGGGGAATCGTCTGCTTTTCGATATTTTTCAAATGCGGGGATTCGAATCATTTCCTGCATGGCTTTTATATTTGGTGAGAAGGTAAGGAGTATTTTTGCAATCTCATAGGCTTTGGCAAGCTGTCCGTTTTGTTTAAAGTGATTAAAAATTCGGCGGATGACACTAACCAGCTGCGATTCTTCCATAAAATTGTCCATATAAGTAGCAGCCAGTGAAATTTCTGTGAGGGAAAGGTGATTCTGTAAGTGAGTAAATACGTCACTTTTTTCAGGAATATGGATTGTGTGATTTTTAGGAAGGAAAGCAGAGAACAGAGGGTGCGAAGCATGAATCGTCATTCCTTGTTGAAATGCTTTATGAAGAAAGGTTTCTTCGTATATGCTTTGCAGACTTCCTCCACCCAGTACATTGTTTTTGAAATAGATTAAATAAAAAACCGAGTCATTCGAATCGATAATCTCCAGCACTTTGCTTTGAAGATAGATCGTGATTCGATCAACTCGGCCTTGAAAGGTTTCTTCATGTGAATGGTTACAACTCCATTTTAGTGTATAGGAATCATTCATGGTTATGCGCCTCCCCTTTTTTATAACTATATCACACCTCATTTTTTTAAAGCAAATGACTGTGTAGTAGCAAGGTTTGTTTTGCTTATAAGTTGGAAAGAGATAGTATAATGGTTCTATTCAATATAGGGGTGAGAACATGAGCGGGGAAACATCGTTTATTACAACACAATTTGTGAAGAAATGGTGCGGGTCCAATGCATTTTATCAGCGCGGACTCTCTTATTATCAGCATGGGCGGGTGACGAAGCTTCACTTTGACTCGCATGAACGTGTTTGGCATGCAGTCGTGATTGGCAGTGACGACTATGATGTAGAGGTTTATATAGAAGACAGCAATATCGATGCCCGGTGTACGTGTCCGGCTTATAATACGAGTTTGTCATGCAAGCATATTGTAGCCGTACTTTTGGAAATCCAGGAAGTACAACTCGGACAGGGAACAAAGCCGGAAACAAAAAAGTCTAAACGACCTATCCGCCATTCAGGAGAAAAAATTGTTGATTTGCATAAATACCAGCAAGCAAATCACTTGCTTACGACCTGGATGAACATGTCGAATCCGGTCGCGGAAGTGAGACAAGCATATGGCAAGCATCCACTTATGATCGAGTATGTATGTAACATTCATACTGCACGAATGCCAGGTAACGGGAAACTGCTTTCGATTGAGTTGCGAGCAGGGATGAAGCGGCCGTATGTGGTGAAAAAAATCGGTGAATTTTTGGAAAGCGTCGCCGAAGGTTCAACTTATACATTCACATCGAATTTCACCTTCGATTCGTCGGAACAGTACGTTTCGGAAGAAGATATGGATGTTTTGCAATTATTGCAAGAAATTCAGGAGAACGAACATTTTTTTCGTTCGCAGATGAGCTACTATGGAAGCAGCGACAGTGAACGATCGTTGCTTATTCCGCCGTTGATTGCGAATCGTTTGTTTTCCAAGCTGCAAGGGAGAGTGGTATCGGTTAACGGGCAGGAGAATGTAATCTTTCAGTCTGATGGGGAAGAACATAAGCTTCCGCTAACATTTCGGCTTGAAAAAGGAGAGTTGGGGGAGTTCGAGCTTGATTTGAACGATTTGACGGAGGTTATGTTTTTTGACTCATATGGCTGGGCCTTGCAAGACGGAATCTTCTATCAATTAACTAATTCTCAAAAAAACATTATGCGCAAGCTTGCCCCGGTACGGAATTCGATGGGGAACAAGTCGGTGCTTGTGTCGCAAAAACAAATGGAATCATTTGTTTCATATGTGATGCCGGGGTTGAAAGAAATTGGCCAGTTGGAGTTGGCAGGGACGATCTCGGAACAAATCATAAGCTTGCCTTTGTGTGTGAAGGTGTTTCTTGATTATGAGGATGAGACAATGCTGGCTAAAGTTGAATATCATTATGGCAACATTGTCATTGATGCATTTCAAGATGAGACGAAGATAGATGGGAAGCAAGATGTCATTTTGATGCGTGAGATGGAAAACGAACAGGAGTTTATGAAGATTTTTGAAAGCACTCCGTTCAAATATAATGGAAAACAATGTTATATCGAAGGGGAAGACGAGATTTATACCTTTTTGTTTACCGTTGTGCCAGGATTGGAGGAAAAAGCAGAGCTGTATATGACAAATGCGGTGCAATCGTTGCTTTTTCCGAAAGACTATATACCTGTTACCCGAATCGATGTAGAGCCAGGCGGGAATTTGCTGGAGATTAGTTTTGATATGGGCGATATTGATCCACAAGAGGTGCAGAATATTTTGCAATCCGTTGTGGAGAAGAAAAGATATTACCGCTTGTCAGATGGTACGTTTGTGTCGCTTGAGGATGGTTCTTTTGATGCGATCAATCAGTTGTTTTCCGAACTTCATATTAGCAAATCACAAGTAAAATCTGGCGTGTTACAGCTTCCGGTGTATCGCAGCTTACAGATTGATGAACTGATTGGCGAGGGAGACAAGTACTCAGCCAAACTTGGGAAGAAGTTTCGCCGTCTTATCCAGGAGCTGAAAAATCCGGATATGATTGATGTGGCTGTGCCAGAAACATTGCAGGCTACGCTGCGGGATTATCAAAATTTTGGCTTCCAGTGGCTCAAAACGCTGGCTCATTATCGTCTGGGTGGGATTCTGGCTGATGATATGGGGCTTGGGAAAACGATACAGACGATTACGTATCTTCTTTCTGAGAAAGCGGACGAAACGAGAAAGACACATACGTCACTTATCGTTGTTCCGGCATCGCTTGTGTACAATTGGAAAAGCGAATTTGAAAAATATGCACCCGATCTAGATGTAGCGGTCGCATATGGTACGCCTGATGAGCGTAGTGCCTGCTTGCGTGAGCGTATGCCGGATGCATTCATTACTTCATACCCGCTTTTGCGGCAAGATATTGAGTTGTATGAAGCGATGGAGTTCGACTCGCTTATTCTTGATGAAGCGCAGGCCATCAAAAATCATACGACGAAAACAGCCAGTGCGGTGAAAACGATTAAGGCAGGCAAACGATTTGCGCTCAGTGGTACGCCAATTGAAAATTCCCTTGATGAGCTGTGGTCCATTTTTGACGCAATTTTGCCTGGGTTTTTCCACAATCATAAATGGTTTAAAAGCCTAGAGAACGATAAAATCGCGCGGATGGTGCGTCCATTCATATTGCGACGTTTAAAGCAGGATGTACTTACGGAGCTGCCGGAAAAAATCGAAACCGTTCATCAATCAGAATTGACGAAAAAACAGAAAGAACTATATGTCGGGTATCTCGAAAAAATCCAGCAGGAAGCAAAAGAATCGCTGGAAACAGACGGATTTCAAAAAAACCGCATGAAAATTCTTGCAGGCTTAACAAGATTGAGACAGTTATGCTGCCATCCATCGCTTTTTCTGGAAAACTATGAAGATGCGTCAGGTAAAATGGAGCAGTTGATGGAAATTGTCGCGAATGCGTTAGAGAATAAGCGAAGGCTGCTCATTTTTTCACAATTTACAAGCATGCTGGCAATCATTCGTCAGGAGATGGATCGCCAAAACATCGGGTACTTCTATCTAGATGGACAAACTCCTTCGAAAGATCGAATGGGAATGACGGAGCGATTTAATCAAGGGGAACATGATATTTTCCTCATCTCGCTAAAAGCGGGTGGAACCGGATTGAATTTAACGGGAGCGGATACCGTTATCCTGTATGACTTGTGGTGGAATCCTGCGGTGGAAGAGCAGGCGGCAGGCCGAGCGCATCGCATTGGACAAAAAAATAGTGTCCAGGTGATGCGGCTGATTGCACGCGGTACGATTGAGGAAAAGATCTATGAATTGCAGCAGAAGAAAAAAGAGTTGATTGAACAAGTGATTCAGCCGGGGGAAACGATGCTGTCAAGTTTATCGGAAGCGGAAATTCGCGATATATTGGGGATATAAACCGGGAATAGAAACAAGAAAGATGCATCGGTATCAAAAGGTGCATCTTTCTTTGTAATCTACGAATTTTGAAACCATAGGTCAGTGTACGTTTCTAGTAAAATCGTTTACAATATGAGGTAACATAAGAAATATTTCTATTGACAAGAGGAGCGAATATCACATATGAATCGCATCAAACGTACAATAGCCCCTTTTACATTGGCAGGTTTGCTAGGGGTTCAAAGTCTGATCGTACCTGTCTTGGCAGAAGCAGCCTCGGTGTCCGGCGGGAAATTCTCGGATGTAGCAAAAAGCCATTGGGCTACTCCATATATCACGAAAATGAGTCTGCGTAATGTAGTAGCGGGTTACGAAGATGGAACATTTAAGCCGGAACAAAAAGTGACACAATTGCAGGCGGTTGCTCTGGCCGTTCGAAATATGGGATTAGCTGACGAAGCAGAAAAATACAAAAATACAGCCATTCCATATACAGTTCCAACATGGGCCAAAGGTTCAGTTGCTCTAGCAATTTCGAAGGGGCTGATTAAACCATCCGAGAAAAACTTTAGTCCGAATGAATACGCATCCCGTGCCTGGATTGCGCAGCTGATGGTAAGGATGGTTGGTAAAGAAAGTGAAGTGGGAAGCTCAGTTGAAACGACCGTATTTACGGATGCGGCAGATGTGCCGGATTGGGCAAAAGAATATGTGAAGACAGCTGCTAGCCTTGGGTTGGTATCTGGTTATCTGGAGAATGGTAAATACTCGTTTAAACCGAATTATGCGGTTACTCGCGCACAAATTGTTTCTGTACTAAGTCAGAGTGAAAAATACATAGACGTAACATCGGACACGACGCAGATTGGATCGGTGGAAAGTATAACAGGCAGTACACTTTCTATCACCAATTCAGCTGGAGCGAAGCAGAGCTACACTCTTACAAATCAGACCAAGTTTTATAAAGACAGCAAGGAAATCACAAGTGCAGTCGTGGACGCAGACAGTCAAGTAATGGTAATCGGGACGAACGGAAAAGCTAACTATGTCGAAGTTCTACAGAATAAGCCGACTAAGCCGCAGTATACAACGGTAAAAGGAACGATTGAAAAAGTATTTAGCGAAGCAAAAACAGTTGTAGTTCGGCTATCGGATGAAAAGCTCCAGACGTATACGATTTCGGATAGTACAGCGATAACATCTGGCTCTGACAAACTACAGGTAAGTCAGCTTGTAAAAGGCGACCAGGTTGAGTTGTCCATAAATGCAGATGGCAAGGTAGTGGAACTGAAGCGAACCAATGTAAGCCAGGAGCAAGCTATGGCGGGCACTGTTTACGATATTGATAAAACAACACAATTGCTTACAATTAAAACGGCAGCTGGCAAGCTGGAAGCCTATCAATATACAGATGCTACGTATATTGAATACAAGAATAAGAGATTTCCTAGTGTAGAAGATTTACTCCCAGGTGATTCTGTGAAACTAGAAGTAAATAATGGGTCCATCACGAAGGTTATTGTGGCTGATTCAACAGCCAACACTGGGGAGACGTCAACGGTTAAAGTAATCAGTGCGGCGGATAAATTTATTGCCCTGCAAAACGATAAGGGAGAAATGCAGGCTTATACAATTGCGCCGTCTGCGACTGTTTCCTTGAATGGAGCCATTGCCCCAACGCTTGCTGATATTAAAGTAGGCGATAAAGTAGAAGTGAAAATCGAAAATAATGTAGTTGTTTCGATTGCGATCAAGAATCGTACCGTACAGGGCAGTAATAGCTTGCTATCTGGTAGTGTGTTTGCCCTTGATACAACGAATCGTGTTCTGTCTCTTAAAGGTAGTAATGGTGAGTTGCGTGCGTATGAAGTGCTTCCTACGGCTCAAGTGTTGCTCAATGGAAATGCTAAAAGTCTTTCAGATATCAAAAAAGATATGACCGTATCGATTCAATTGAATGAAGATAACAAGATTATCTCTATTAATGCAGATAATAGACTTCGTGCGGAAGTAGTTTATGTAGATACGGATAATCGATTATTAACAGTGAAGCTAGAAACAGGCGAGACAAAAGTTTATGTAGTAGACCAAAATGCAGACATTGTGATCTATGATATAAGTGGTGAGACTTTGCGCGATCTTCGAGTAGGCGATAAGATCGCCATGAAGATGGACACAAGTAAAGTAACAGCAATCGATGTGGAAAAATCGTACGTATATCGTGCTACGGATAATAATTCTTCTTATACCACTCGAATTACGGCACAGAATGAACAGGGACGGTCACGTGATCTTATTATAGACAACGGTGTGACTCTTACTATTCCAGGTATTGCATATCCAAAAGTATCCGATGTGAAAAAAGGTGATGTACTGCGCGTCACATACCTGGGTAACACACTGAAATCGGTCGCAGTCGTGCCGAGTATATATGGACAGGTAACACAGGTAACACCAGAAACGAATAAAGTAGTTGTAAAAGATTTAAACGGGGTTACGAATGAGATGACACTTGGATATGGTAGCAGCATTCAGATCGGAGACCGTACGTATACGAATCTGACTTCACTTGTGCCAGGCAATCGGGTGCAGGTGGCAGAATCGGCTAATGGGGCGAAAAGCATCATTGTTCTATCACAAGTAGATACAACCTTTACATCGCTTGATCCATTAGGTGACCGAATTTATACAGCGAAAGGTAGCTATTATTTGCCGGATTCATTATTTAACCGTCAAACACAGCTGCAAACTCTGCTGAACAGTCTACGGAAAAATGATAAGGTTACCTTGTATTTCTTGAATAATGAACTGTACGAGATTGCGAGAAACCAATAGAAAGAATAAGAAAAACTCGCGGACGTTGTGTGCCGCGAGTTTTTTATGTTAACACGATAACAGAGGAGAGTTAGATATACAATTAGATAATGCCTTGTGCCATCATTGCATCGGCAACTTTAAGGAAGCCAGCAATATTCGCACCGACAACGAGATTGCCTGGATGACCGTATTCATCCGCAGCTTTTACGCTGTTGCGGTAAATATTAACCATGATCTGATGCAGCTTCGCGTCAACTTCTTCAAAAGTCCAAGCGAGACGCATGCTATTTTGCGCCATTTCAAGGGCAGAAACCGCTACACCGCCTGCATTAGCAGCCTTAGCCGGTCCGAAGAGTACTTTGTTACTCAGGAACACGTCAATCGCTTCGAGTGTAGATGGCATATTAGCCCCTTCACCGATTGCTTTGACGCCGTTTGCCACGAGCAGTTTTGCGGATGATTCATTGATCTCATTTTGTGTAGCACAAGGAAGAGCAATGTCGCATGGAATTGACCAGATGCCTGCGCAACCTTCAAAGTATTGCGCCTGCGGGTGTTCCTGTACGTATTCATGAATTCGTTTGCGTTCTACTTCCTTCAGACGCTTCACAGTATCGAGGTTGATGCCATTCGGATCATAAATGTAGCCGTTTGAATCGCTGCAGGCTACAACTTTTCCGCCTAATTCTGTTGCTTTCTCAATCGCGTAGATGGAAACATTACCGGAGCCAGATACAACAACGGTGCTGCCTGTAAAGCTGAGTCCTTGATCTTTCAGCATTTCTTGTACGAAGTAGACGGTACCATAGCCTGTTGCTTCCGTACGGGCCAGACTGCCACCATAGCCAAGTCCTTTACCGGTTAATACACCTGCTTCGTAGCCACCGCGAATTTTTTTGTACTGTCCGAATAAGAAGCCGATCTCGCGTCCACCAACGCCGATATCACCTGCTGGTACGTCTGTATCTGGCCCGATATATTTACACAGCTCCGTCATGAAGCTCTGTGTGAAGCGCATGATTTCCATATCGGATTTGCCTTTTGGATCGAAGTCAGAACCACCCTTGCCTCCGCCAATTGGTTGGCCTGTCAGGGAGTTCTTGAAAATTTGTTCAAAGCCGAGGAATTTAATGATGCTTGCGTTAACAGAAGGATGGAAGCGTAAGCCACCTTTATATGGCCCGATTGCACTGTTGAACTGTACACGGAATCCACGGTTGACCTGAACTTTGCCCTGGTCATCTACCCATGGAACACGGAAGGAAATAACGCGCTCTGGTTCGACGATTCGCTCCAGAATGGCAGTGTTCATATATTTTGGATGTTTTGCGAAAACAGGCACAAGGGAATCTAAAATTTCTTTGACTGCCTGATGGAATTCGGTTTCGTGTGGATTACGTTTTTTCACTGTTTCATATACGGCGTTCACATATTCTTTCGCGATTTGTAATGCGTCCTGTTTAACTTCTTGTAACGTAGCCATGGTTTCCTCAATCTCCCCTTTTATACATTACTTTAACTTCCAAGTAGGTTAGTTTATAATTTTTAATTATTCGGATTAAAAAATACAGTTACTTGTTTAATTTTTCCTGAGTTCATTGTATCGCGTGTAAATTAATCTAAACAATATAGATATTAGATAAAAATGATGCCATATTGAGATTGATTAGTGGGGAGGTGACAATGTGGAGCTTCGGCAGATCCAGTATTTTATCGAAGTAGCCAAACGTGAACATGTGACAGAGGCGGCGTATGCGCTGCATGTCGCGCAGTCAGCAGTTAGCCGTCAGATTTTTAATCTGGAAGCGGAACTGGGAGTGAATTTGTTTATTCGAGAAGGGCGGAATGTACGCTTGACGCCAATCGGACGTATGTTTCTCGATCATATGCAGCAAGCCATGAATGTAATTGAGAAAGCAAAACGGGAAGTAGAGGAGTATCTGGACCCGGAACGTGGGATTATTCGGGTCGGATTTCCGAGTAGTCTGGCTGCTTACATGCTTCCGACTGTTATCTCGGCATTCCGGCAGGAACATCCGCATGTAAAGTTCCAGCTACGTCAGGGATCCTATCATTTCCTGATCGATGCGGTGGACAAGGGGGAGGTCGATATTGCGCTGCTCGGTCCGGTGCCCACACAGGAGAAGCGCGTGAAGGGAGATATCCTGTTTCTCGAAAATATTGTGGCACTTCTGCCGTCGAATCATCCGCTGGCCAAAGAATCGTCTGTACAGCTGAGTCAGTTACGGGACGACCCGTTTGTATTGTTTCCGTCAGGGTTTATTCTGCGGGATATTGTTGTCCAGGCTTGCAGTCAATTTGGCTTTAGGCCGGACGTATCGTTTGAAGGTGAGGATATTGATGCCATCAAAGGGTTAGTAGCCGCCGGGCTTGGTGTCACATTAATTCCTGAAATTACGCTTGTGGACAGCATCCCACGTACAACTGTGAAGAAAATGATCAGTGAGGGGAAGGTAACGCGGACTGTTGGTGTTATTATCCCGCGTGACCGTGAATTGCTGCCAACAGAGGAGCTTTTTTATGAGTTTTTAAAGCGGTTCTTTGCTGTATTAAACCGCTTTGAAGGATAGAGGGTATAATGTGGGAAACCACATAGAAACGAGGGACTGGATGTGCACGATTTTCAACAGCTAGGAATTGGATCTTCTTTATATACAAAACTTCAGGAAAACGGAATTACGACTCCGACTCCCATTCAGGAACAGGCGATTCCGGTTCTGCTGCAGGGAAGAGACGTTATCGGAAAAGCACAGACTGGAACAGGTAAGACATTGGCGTTTCTGCTGCCGATTATGGAGAAGATTGATTTATCTATAAATCATATTCAGGCGTTAATCATTACCCCGACGCGTGAGTTAGCACTGCAAGTAACAGCAGAAGCGAAGAAGCTGGCAGATGGATCAGGCATACATGTGCTGGCCGTATACGGTGGCCAGGATGTCGAACGGCAGATGAAACAGCTGGAAGGAGATGTGCATATCGTCATCGGAACGCCAGGGCGTCTGCTTGATCATCTGCGAAGAGGCACAATCGAATTATCACACGTAGCCATGCTCGTACTTGATGAGGCTGATCAGATGCTGCATATCGGTTTTTTGCCCGAGGTGCAGGATATTATCAGCGAGACGCCAGATGAACGCCAGACGATGCTGTTCTCAGCTACGATGACACAGGCGGTACGCATGCTGGCGAAACGGTATACGAGAGAGGCATATGACATTCGCGTAAAAGAGGCAGAGATTACGGTTTCGGATATTCAGCAGCTGCTTGTGGAGACAACGGACCGGGCGAAGCAGGATACGTTGTGTCGCCTTATTAATGAGCAACGTCCATTTCTGGCGATGATTTTCTGCCGGACTAAACGGCGGGTTAGCAAGCTGAATGAGGCCCTTCAGGCGAGAGGATATAGCGTAGATGAATTACATGGTGATTTGTCGCAGGCAAAGAGAGAGCAAGTGATGCAGCGCTTCCGCGAGGGACAAATTCATCTGCTAATAGCAACCGATGTGGCTGCACGAGGGCTGGATGTAGACGGGGTGACGCATGTGTTTAATTATGATATTCCTCATGATGTGGAGAGCTATGTACATCGGATTGGACGTACTGGGCGGGCAGGCGAGGTGGGACGTGCTATTACCCTTGCTGCACCGAAGGATCGACCTTATGTGGCGATGATTGAGAAGGGGATTCGGATGACGCTTTCAAGGCAGGCAGGAAAGCAAAAAGGGTGAGCATTGAGCTCGCCCTTTTTCATTTGAAGATGGTTTTCACGCGCCCTACCTGTCCATCTTGCAGGCGTACTTTGATGCCGTGCGGATGAAAGCTGGATTTCGTCAGGATGTCCTTGACGATGCCGCGTGTTGTTTTTCCTGTTCGTTGATCCTGCTTCAGCACAATGTCGACTTCAATTCCAGGCGTGATATCCACCCGCTGCTGACCGTTCATTTAGACACCTGTCCGGCGGCGCTGGTTGTTTGCTTTCTTCGTTTGTTGGCTTTTCACCTTCTGACTGCCAGCAGCGCGCTGCGGCCCGTTTTGCGCTGCCTGCTGCGCCTGTTTCTTGCTGGCGAGCTTTTGTTTAATCGCATCCTGGAGACTAACTTTTTTCTTTTCAGTCGAAGCAGTATTTTGTTCGTTTTGTGTGGAATCAGACATGGTTATTATCCCCTCTATCATAAAAATTCGTGTGAATGTGCAAGCTTGCTTTTTGATATGATGATGTCAATACACTATACCACAGGGGGACGTGGCATGACAAAACTGCCAATTAAAGCGGTTATTTCCGATTTGCGGGAGGCGCTTCGTACCCGGCAGAACGCTGTACTTATCGCAGCTCCGGGTGCGGGCAAGACGACGCATGTGCCGCTTGCGTTGCTCGATGAGCCGTGGCTTACGGGACAGCGTATTCTCATGCTCGAACCGCGCCGTCTTGCTGCGCGTACCGCTGCACGCTACATGGCGGCTTCGCTTGGAGAGAAGGCGGGAGAGACTATTGGCTACCGCGTTAAAATGGATACAAAAGTAGGTCCTACTACAAGAGTTGAAGTCATTACAGAAGGTGTTCTAACCCGTCTGCTGCAGAATGATCCGGCACTTGAAGGAGTGGGACTTGTTATTTTTGATGAGTTTCACGAACGGAATCTGCATGCTGATCTGGGGCTTGCGCTTTGCCTGCAATCACAGTCACTCCTGCGGGATGATTTGCGCATTCTTGTTATGTCGGCCACACTGGAGACCGAACCGGTCGCAGCGCTTCTTAACGGCGCTCCTGTTATTGAGAGTGCGGGACAGGCATTTCCTGTTGAAACGTATTATGCCAAGCAGCTAATAAAAGGAACTGTTGAGGCCGCAGTTGTACAAACGATTCAAAAGGCTTTGCAGCAGCATAATGGCGATGTGCTTGTATTCCTGCCAGGTGCAGGCGAGATACGTCGAGTGGAAAGAATGCTTGTAGAGATAGAATGGACGGAACAAGTACGTGTTGCTCCGCTGTACGGCAATTTATCGCGAGACGAACAGGACCAGGCGATTGCACCAGGAAAACCGGGCGAGCGTAAAATCGTATTGGCAACCTCGATTGCGGAGACAAGCCTGACGGTTGAAGGGGTACGGATCGTTATTGATAGCGGTCTGATGCGTGTGGCGCGTTTCTCGCCACGTACGGGCATGACAAGGCTCGAAACGATCCGTGTATCCCGTGCATCGGCAGATCAGCGGCGTGGCCGTGCCGGGCGTCTATCGTCGGGTATATGCTTTCGTCTCTGGACGGAGGAGGAAGATCGGCAGCTTGCGGCGCGCCTTACACCGGAGATTCTTGAGACAGACCTGGCTCCGCTCACGCTTGCGCTGGCAGAATGGGGTGCGGAGCCAAGAGAGCTTCTCTGGCTGGATGCTCCCCCGATAGCAGCCTTGGCGCAGGCACGGGAGCTATTAATGCAGCTGGGTGCCCTTGGGGAAGATGGTACGATTACGTCCCACGGTCGCCAGATAGCCGAACTTGGTGTACATCCGCGCCTGGCTCATATGATGCTACGGGCTAAAGAACTTGCGCTTGGTGGCCTGGCATGTGAGCTGGCGGCGGTTCTCAGTGAACGAGATTTTGTCCGTGGGGAGAGACGGAACGCAGACACACGGCTTAGAATTGATCTGCTTCATGTGCGTAATAATCAGAGTACACCTTATCAAATAGACGAAGGGTTACGTCGGCGGATCTGGACGGAAGCAGAAGAGTGGAAGCGTCAGCTGGCGGTAAAGGACGAGACAGGCAAGAAGGGCGATTGGTGTGGGTTGTTGCTTTCGTTCGCTTATCCAGACCGCATTGCCCAGCGGCGCGAGAATGGGCGGTTTTTATTAAGCAATGGTCGAGGGGCGATGTTTGCAGAAGCGCAGGCAATGAGTATGTCTGTATATCTAGTAGCCGCAGAACTTGGAGATGACGTGCCGGAGAGTCGGATTTTTCTAGCTGCTCCGGTCGATATTCAAGACATTATCGAACATGCGGGTGAGCAGGTGAAAGAAGAACAGTGGATTGTCTGGGATCATTCTGCGCAGGCAGTTCGTGCGCGAAACCGCATGAGACTTGGGGCGCTGATTTTGTCAGAGACACCGCTTGTAAGCCCGAACCCGGATGATTGTCTGGCTGCGTTGCTTGCAGGAATTCGCGAAGAAGGGATGCGTATTTTCTCATGGAACAAGGCATCTAAGCAGCTGCGGGAACGTCTTGCTTTCTTGTATCAAGCGGGAGCGGAGACACTTGAAATGTCCGATGAGGCATTGCTGGCATCCCTCGAAGAGTGGGCTGCGCCACATGTATACGGGTTAAAAAGCCGGGCTGAGCTGGAACGTTTGAACATGAAGGATGTACTAGAGGGTATGTTGTCATGGGAAGATCGCCAGAAGCTTGATGCGGAAGCGCCGACACATATCATCGTTCCAAGCGGCTCACGCATTCCGATTGACTACAGTGATCCACAGCAGCCAGTCCTAGCCGTACGCCTGCAAGAAGTATTTGGATTGATGGAGACACCATGTATTGCGCGAGGACGGATTCCGCTTCTGATACATTTGCTGTCACCAGCTAATCGTCCGGTGCAGGTTACCCGTGATCTAGCTAGTTTTTGGTGCACTACGTATTTTGAAATTAAAAAAGACCTCAAAGGTCGGTACCCGAAGCATTACTGGCCGGATGATCCGCTGAACGCACTTCCGACTAATCGGGTGCGTCCACGGCAATAGCTAGCAAAAAAAGAACCGTCAGTGCGACGGTTCTTTTTGTCTGGGTCTCTATGAGTAATAGGGTGAGATCATGATATATACAATGACACCGGTAAGGCTGACATACAGCCAGAGCGGCATCGTCCAGCGAGCGATCTTCCGATGTTTGTCCACCTGCATATTCAGACCGCGTGTTACCGTAATAAGTGCCAGCGGAACGATAACAGCAGACAGAACGATGTGTGTGAGAAGAACGAAGTAGTAGATCGGTCGCAGAATCCCTTCTCCGCCATAGTGTGTAGATGGTGCCATTGCGTGATATGTTACATACGAGACAAGAAAAAGAGTTGTTGTTGTGAAAGCTGCAAAAATATAGCGGCGATGGCGCTGAATGTTTTTTTGTTTGATTGAATAGAGAGCAGCCACCAGGAAAATAAATGTGAAGCTATTCATGACAGCATTGAAAAACGGAAGAAACGTTAGATTAATGTCGCCAAGACCTTTGTATTTCGGCATGAAGTATAGAACAGCGACAAGTAAGTTAATGACAATTGTGAGAACCACAATAATCGGCGTATAATTGCGCTGTTTTACCTGTTGATTCATTGTTAAAATCACTCCTTGATCTCTCTTTAGTTTTAGCGTAGCCAATCGTCGACAAAAACAACGATTCACGTGTCTTATTGTAGCGCTTTTTTTGTGCATACACAGTAAGAAAAATGCAACATATTGTGAATTCGGAGAGTTTGTCCTATGTACACATACAAATGTATGAAAACAATGCTAAATCTTTGTCCGAAATTTATTCCTACATTAAATATTGCTCAGTTTTCATAGTCCTTTTTCTGACTTAAAAGAGTAGGTGTGGAGAATCTGAGAAAGTTTCGTGTTTCAATTGTGACGAATTGATGAATAATAGTAAAACGAACAAGCGGAGTGCGATTATCTCTGATATTATAAAAGCGCTATTAAATGTTCTACATCATCTTAGGGTGGATGCGTAAGAGAGGAGATGAAACAAGGTGAGCAAACAAAAGCTGCTACGTCGGTCTGGGTTTTTCATCATGGCAGCTTTGGCAATGGTCCTTTTGTCTGGATGCGAGCAATACATCGTGTTAGATCCAAAAGGTCCCGTTGCTGAAGTGGAATACCGAATGATTGTGATTTCCACAATTCTTTGTGCAATCGTCGTGATTCCGGTTCTGGCTATCTTCGCGTATGTCGTATATCGATTCCGTGATAAGCCAGGCAACAATGCACCTTATGCCCCGCATTGGGACGATAATAAGGTGCTTGAGATCATCTGGTGGGGGGTACCAATTGTCATTATCGGTATTCTGGGTTATTTCACAGCACGTGATACATTCGCTTTGGCGAACCCGCCAAAAACTGAAGAGCCACCAATGGTGATTCAGGCTACATCTATGGACTGGAAATGGGTATTCCATTATCCGGGCCAAGACATCGCTACGGTAAACGAAGTACACATGCCGGTTGGCAAACGGGTTGAGTTCCAGGTAACAGCAGACAATGCACCGATGAACTCTTTCTGGGTTCCGCAACTTGCAGGTCAGACGTACACAATGCCGGGTATGGCAATGAAGCTGGGCATACAAGCTAACCATGCAGGTGAATACTTCGGTTCAGGCGCTAACTTCACAGGCGCAGGTTTTGCACACATGCAGTTCAAAGTAATTGCAGAAGATCAAGCTAAGTTTGATCAATGGGCTGCCAATGTAAAACATACAGCCCCAGCTATGACTCGTGCAGATTATGACAAGCTTGTTACAACAAAAGGTCTTGCAGATAAAAAAGAGTACTCTTCTTATCCGAAAGGGATTTTTGAAGAGCGCGTTATGGAAAACGGTGGGGACAACCACACTGGCCACTTCGAACATAAAGAGGCTACAAAAGGTGAAAAGTCTCAAGAAAGTACGAATAAATAACGCGAAAGGAAGGAGGAAATCCATATGTTAGAAAACATCAAAACTTTCGCATCTACGTTTTTTGTTACGGGCGACCCGATGATTTATGGTGCGGATGTTTCGATTGTACTGGTCAGTCTTGCAGCTCTTTTCGTTCTGACATATTTCAAAAAATGGGGTTATGTGTGGCGCGAATGGATTACAACAGTTGACCACAAGAAGATCGGTACAATGTACTTCACCGCTGCTCTTCTCATGTTGTTCCGTGGCGGTGTTGATGCCCTGTTAATGCGTGTTCAGCTAGCAGCGCCGGACATGAAGCTCCTGCATTCTGAACACTATAATGAAATTTTTACAACGCACGGTACTATTATGATCCTGTTCATGGCGATGCCATTCATGTTCGCCCTGTTCAACTGGGTTGTGCCGTTGCAAATTGGTGCACGTGACGTTGCATTCCCGTTCCTGAACTCCGTAAGTTTCTGGTTGTTCTTCTTCGGTGCAATGCTATTCAACCTTTCGTTCGTAATCGGTGGTTCTCCAGACGCTGGATGGCTGAGTTATCCGCCGCTTTCGGAAAATGCATTTAGTCACGGACCAGGTCAGAACTTCTATATCTGGGGTGTCCAGATTTCTGGTATTGGTTCCCTTGCGACAGGGATTAACTTCCTTGTAACGATCCTTAAAATGCGTGCTCCGGGCATGAAATTGATGAAAATGCCGATGTTCACATGGTCTGTTCTGGCCGCCTGCATCATCATTATCTTCGCTTTCCCGGTTCTGACCATTTCTCTTGCACTGCTGTTTATGGACCGTTTCTTTGGCGCTCACTTCTTTACAATTGACGGTGGCGGTAACCCAATGATGTATGTCAACTTGATCTGGATGTGGGGTCACCCTGAGGTATACATCGTAGTTCTGCCAGCGTTCGGTATTTTGTCTGAAGTAGTAAGTACGTTCTCGAAGAAATCGATCTTCGGGTACAAATCCATGGTATTCGCCATGATGGTTATCAGCGTTGTTTCCTACTTCACATGGGTTCACCACTTCTTTACGATGGGTGCAGGCGCTGACGTTAACACATTCTTTGCTATTTCGACAATGGCCATTGCGATTCCAACAGGGGTTAAAGTATTTAACTGGCTGTTTACAATGTTCCGTGGTCGGATTGAAGTATCTCAGCCAATGCTCTGGGTAATGGGCTTTATTCCATGCTTCGTAGTCGGTGGTGCAACAGGGGTTATGCTTGCTGTCGCTCCAGCTGACTATCAGTATCACAACAGTTACTTCCTGGTTGCTCACTTCCACCAGACACTGATCGGTGGTGTAGTATTCCCGTATCTGGCGGGTCTGTACTACTGGTGGCCAAAAATCTTCGGCTTCAAGCTGAACGATCGTCTTGGTAAATGGGCGTTCTGGCTGTGGAACATCGGTTTCTATGTGTGCTTCATGCCGCAGTACGCTCTTGGTTTCATGGGTATGACTCGTCGTCTGTACACATACGGTTGGGACATGGGTTGGGCTCCGCTCAACATGGTGTCGACTGTTGGTGCGTTCCTGATGGGTGTCGGCTTCCTGTTCCAGGGCTGGCAGATCATTCACGGTATTCTGTATGCAGAGCGCAGCAACGCTACAGACTCTTGGGGCACAGGTCGCTCTCTTGAGTGGTCGATTCCATCTCCGCCGCCTGTATACAACTTCGCAGTTGTACCGCAGGTTAAAGGTTTCGACGATTGGTATCTGACTAAAGAAGAAATGAAAAAACCAGGTTACAAAGCAGAAAAACCACAGCTTGAATCGATTCATATGCCGAAGAATTCCGGTATTCCATTCGTAATGGGAGCATGCTGGTTCCTAGCAGGTTTCGGTCTGACAATGGAAACGGCGTTCTCATGGATGATCGTTCCAGGCGTGATTGGTCTTATTGGTGTAGGACTGTGTATGTTTGCCCGTTCTTTTAGCTATGACACGGATTATTATATTCCTGTTGACGAAGTTAAACGCACCGAGGCTTCATTGGGGAGGGTTGTATAATGGCACAAGCAGCTGCCCATGATCACCATCATGATCATACAGAACACGAGACATCTCTCAAGATGCTCGGGTTCTGGATCTTCCTTATCACGGACTGCATTCTCTTCGGTACGTTATTTGCAACCTTCGTTGTCCTGCGTACACACACGGACGGCGGTCCGACTGGTAAGGAACTGTTTGAGGTTCCTATATTTGTTGCTGAGACGTTTATCCTTTTGACAAGTAGTTTCACAAGCGGTCTGGCTGTACTGGCTATGAATAAGGGCAACCGCAATGCTCTTATTGGCTGGCTTGTAATCACAGCGTTGCTCGGTCTGGCATTCGTTGGTCTTGAGGTTAATGAGTTTGCTACACTTGCGCATGACGGTGCAACAATCAGCCGTAGTGCATTCCTGTCCGCGTTCTTTACACTTGTAGGTACACACGGTCTGCACGTTAGTATTGGTCTTTTGTGGATGACAGGTCTGATCTTCCAGCTTCTGCGCCGTGGCATTACAGGTGTAACGAAGCGTAAGATTATGATTATTAGCCTTTACTGGCACTTCCTTGACGCAGTGTGGATCTTCCTGTTCACTGTTGTTTACCTGATGGGGGTGATGTAAGATGTCGGCACACGAACATCAACACCATGAAGATCATGGTTCCGTAAAGTCGTATATTATTGGGTTTGTTCTGTCGATCATTCTTAGTATCATTCCGATTATGATCGTCGTGAAACACATGCTTAGCCCGGTTGCTACTATTGCATCGATCCTGGTGATGGCAGTTCTTCAGTTCCTGATTCAGCTGTTCTTCTTCATGCATATTCGTGAAGGAGAGCGCCCGCGCTACAACGTAATGGCACTCATTCTTGGTATGGTGTTTGTTGTTACAATCGTAGGTGGATCTATCTGGGTTATGTCTTTCAACTCTCAAGTACAATAATATGTATTTGGAGTAGTAGGGTCTCTGTGCTGCATCGCGGCACAGAGATTTTTTATATAAAGAAATGGAGTTGATGTGGATGGATAGTATTACAAAAGCTGAACCTCTGCATATTCAGGCATATCAAGTAATAAAAAGTTTGATTCTGCGACGAGAATATGGACCTGGTGAACGTATGGTAGAAGCAAGGCTGGCAGAACGTCTGGGTATTAGTCGGGGACCTGTTCGAGAAGCATTTCGGATGCTTATCCAGGACGGATTACTTGTACAGGGAGAGGGTTCTGTATATGTGTATCGACCTACTGTTAGCGATATCATAGAAGTGTTTCAATGTCGTGAAAGCCTTGAGGGACTTTCTGCGCGTCTTGCGGCAGCATTTCTTACGGCTGAAGACAGGCGTGAGCTTACCAATACGATCGAAAAAATGCGGGCGGCTATTGAGAGTAATAGACCAGATGAAGCGAGTGTGTGGGATCAGGCTTTTCATGATATTATTACCCGCGCGTCAGGCAACAGGCAGCTCATTGACTTGCTTACAGGTATTAAAGAAAAAGCCATTTATATGCGCAGTGTCATTCTCGAAAATCGATGTGATCTGTTTGTGACTGCGATCTCTGATCATGAAAGAATCGCTCATTCACTGGAGATGAAAAATAGCGAAGAAGCAGAGCGAGAAATGCAGGCACATATTCGCCGTACGATAAAAAGGTTCTTAGAACTTGTTAATGAAAACGCTTAACGTATGTTTTCAGTTGACAGAAAACTATAAAAAATGATATTTTTTTAAAAATACTATAAAAGGGGACTAGAGAGATGATTTCGAAAAAATGGATGAGTATAGCGGCAACAGCAGCACTTTCATTAGGGTTGTTGTCAGGATGTGGGGGTGGCACTCCGCAGAGTAATGCAGGAGGAAGTGGAAAGTCTTCGGGGGAGCAGACTGCTAAGATCGGGATTGTTTCTTTCCTTACAGGAAGCGGCTCTGCTTATGGAGAAGCCATCACAAATGGCCTGAAATTGGCACAGGACGAGCTGAATCAAGAAAATAAAGGAAAGCTTAAAGTTGACCTTGTGATTGAAGACTCAGCTGGTAAAAAAGATCAGGCAATCACAGCTACAAATAAGCTGATTAATAACGATAATGTAGTCGGTATTATTGGGCCTACACTTAGTGGTGAGATGTTTGCGGCTGCACCAGTGGCTAACCAGAATGGCGTACCGATCATGGGTACATCTACAACAGCGGAAGGGATTACCGATATTGGGGAGTATGTGTTCCGTAATGCGCTTCCAGAATCGACTGCGATTCCGCAAACAATCAAGAAGGTAGTTGAGAAAGAAAAAGTTAAGAAAGTAGCGCTCATGTATTCTAGCAACAATGATTTCTGTGTGTCGGGTTACAAGACAATGGAGAAGACAGCAAAAGAGCTTGGACTTGAAATTGTTGATACAAAAACATTTGCCGATGGGGATACAGACTACAGTGCACAACTGACATCTATTGCATCGAAAAAACCGGATGCAGTACTCGTATCTTCTCTGTATAAAGAAGGCGGCTTGATTCTTTCTAAAGCAAGAGAGATGGGGCTTAATGTTCCGTTTATCGGGGGTAATGGCTTTAACTCACCGCAGCTGGTTAAACAGGCAGGTGCAGCTGCTAACAATGCGTACGTAGGAAGCCCATGGTATCCAGGTGGTTCTGAGAAGGCTAATGCATTTGTAAAGAAATATGAGCAAAAGTATGGCAAGAAACCGGACCAGTTCGCAGCTCAGGCATATGACGCTCTTTATATCATGACCACATCCCTCAAAAATTCAGGCAAAGCAGATGACCGTGAAGCACTGAAGGAATCGTTGAAAAGTTTGAAAAATTTTGAAGGTGTAACAGGTAAGTTCAAGTTCGACGAAAAGCGTAACCCGGTGATGGAAGTTAAAGTCCTCCACATCGAAAATGGAGAATTTAAGTTAGTGAAATAAAGGGGATTGTTCGGATGCTGACACAACAGCTCATTAACGGATTAACCCTCGGAAGTACGTATGCCCTAGTTGCACTAGGGTATACGTTGATTTTCGGGGTCTTAGAAATTATTAATATGGCACATGGAGAGATCTTCATGTTCGGTGCATTTGTCGGACTGATGACGGTACTACACTATAAGGGATCACTCCTTATGGCAATCATAGCTGCTATTATTGCTACGATGTTGATTGGACTTTTAATGGAATGGATTGCACTGCGCCCATTGCGCAGACAGAAGGGTGCTTCGCACTTGGCATCTTTGATTAGCACAATTGGGATTTCTATTTTTCTCGAAAATTTGGCTCACAAGTTATTTGGACCAGAGACGCAGCCTTTTCCCATTCCGTTTACAAACGTAACGTATGAAGTGGGTTCGGTTCGCATTTCACTGGTCCAAATTATTATTTTCACTATTGCAGTTGCGGTGATGATCGCACTTCAGTTGTGGTTAGGCAAAACACGATATGGACGAGCTTTGCGTGCTACAGCGGAAAACATCGAGACGGCGGCGATTCTTGGGGTAAACACGCGAAGAATTATTTTGCTTACCGTACTGCTGGCATCTGCATTAGGCGGCCTGGCGGGTGTTCTCGTCGGGATGGGCTTTAATGCCGTTACGCCGACGATGGGCGTCTCTGTGGGCCTTAAAGGGCTTGCGATTATCATTCTGGGTGGAATGGGAAGCGTGCCAGGTGCGATGGTAGGTGGCCTGGTTCTTGGCGTAACAGAAGTACTGGCAGTTGTATACGGAGATTCCGCATATCGGGATGCGGTCGCATTCGGTATGATTATCGTAATTCTGCTTCTCAGACCACAGGGTATCTTCGGCTCCAAGCAGCCAGTTAGGCGGTGATTGCAGTGCATGACTTGTTAAATCCATACGTACTGCAAATTGGTATTTTTATTTTGGTTAACTGTATGCTGGCAATGAGCATGTATTTGCCGCTTTCAACCGGACAGCTCTCACTCGGAGCGGCTGGCTTCATGAGCATTGGCGCATATGCATCGGCGTTGCTGACGCTTAAACTTCAGCTACCGATGCCTGTAGGAATTATGGCAGGTGGCTTGCTTGCGGGTGTAGCTGGGCTTGTGATCGGGATTCCTGCTCTGCGATTGAGCGGGGTATACCTGGCGATTTGTACGCTCGGTTTTGGTGAGATGGTACGGGTTGTGTTGAATAACATGGAGATTACGAATGGGGCACTCGGCTTGAATGGTATTCCCCAGCTTGGACAATCTCTTGTAAAAATTCTTCGGGATATGGGAATTCAATCTAGAGCACTGGGGTTAAGCGTGCCGCAATTCTCCTCCCTTCTTACGATTATCGTGCTCATTGTTCTGCTGGTTCTGCTGATTTTATTCGTATATCGTCAGGGAAAATCCCGTGTAGGACGTGCATATGAGGCAATTCTCGGCGATGAGAGTGCCGCACAGGCAATGGGGATTAATGTGACATACTACAAAGTTCTTGCATTCGTACAAGGAGCCATGATTGCTGGTATGGCGGGGGCATTATCTGCGCATGTAACGTTCTTTATTAGCCCGGCAGACTTTAACTATCATAAAGCGGTTGAAGTTTTAATTTTTGCGGTGCTTGGCGGAAGTGGCGTAATCTGGGGGCCATTGCTTGGTGCAACCCTTCTGACACTGCTTCCAGAAGCGTTGCGCTTTGCGAGTGAATATCGGATGATGATTTACGGGGCATTGCTTGTCTTTATGATGGCATTCCGTCCGCAAGGGATTCTCGATGCTTCTACGTGGCGTCGATTGACCGCATGGCGTACGCGTAAACAAAAATCGGTCAATAAGAAAGGGGTGTCGTCATGAGTTTGAAACTTGAGAACGTAAGCAAGATTTTCGGCGGATTGGCGGCGCTGACAGAAGTAAGTTTTGAAGTGGAAAAAGGAGAGATTTTTGGTTTGATCGGTCCGAATGGGGCAGGGAAAACGACGTTATTTAATGTTATTACCTCGATTTTTCCACCGACTTCGGGCACTGTGTCATTTGAGGGTAAGGCGATTAGCGGTATGAAGCCGCATCAAATATCAGAACTTGGTATTACGCGAACTTTTCAGAATATTAAATTGTTTGACCATATCTCTGCCTTAGAGAATGTAATGGTAGGTGCACATGGCCGGACGAAGGCTGGTGTGCTCAGCAGTGTATTACGCACCCGTTCACAGAAGGAAGAAGAGCGTCGTACACGGGCGAGAGCTGAAGAATTACTTGATATTGTAGGTCTGGATGGATACGGAGATACAATCGCAGAAAATCTGGCATACGGTCAGCAGCGTCGTCTCGAAATCGCTCGGGCGTTAGCGACTGAGCCAAAGTTAATTTTGCTTGATGAGCCGGCGGCAGGCATGAATGAAAGTGAAACAGATGATTTGTTTCACCTGATCAAACGCATTCAGTTAATGGACGTAACGGTTGTACTGATCGAGCATGACATGAAGCTGGTAATGAACATTTGTGATCATCTGGCGGTTATTAACTTTGGGAAGAAAATCGCGGGTGGAAAGCCGGAAGATGTTCAGAATAACTCGGAAGTAATTGAAGCGTATCTAGGTAAGGAAGAGGATGAATAAGCATGTTAAAACTGACTGGGGTTGAAACATATTACGGCAACATTCAGGCACTGAAAGGCATCGATATTGAAGTAACGCAGGGAGAAGTTGTTACGATGCTCGGGGCGAACGGTGCGGGTAAGACGACGACCATGAAGACAATTGCGGGTGTACTCAAGCCAAAAGCGGGTCGGATTGAATTTATGGGAGAAGATATTACCGGGATGCGTCCTGACCAGCTTGTGCAGCGGGGCATCTCCCTTGTTCCAGAAGGCCGGGCGATTTTGTCTAAGATGACCGTGCTAGAAAATCTGGAGATGGGGGCGTTTCAGCGCCGTGATCATGAGGTGAAGCAAGATATCGAGAAAGTTATGGACCGCTTCCCGATTTTGCGCGAGCGTGTATCGCAGCTCGGAGGTACACTGTCCGGGGGCCAGCAGCAGATGCTGGCGATTGCTCGGGCGCTTATGTCGCGTCCGAAGCTGCTTTTGCTCGATGAGCCTTCTATGGGGCTTGCGCCACTCATTATCGCAGACATCTTCCGAATTATCCGCGAGATCAATGAGGAAGGAACAACGGTGCTTCTCGTTGAGCAGAACGTGCGTCAGGCGCTGAAGGTGGCACATAAAGGATATGTGCTGGAAACAGGCAGACTGGTTGCATCCGGTTCCTCGGAAGACCTGCTAAATGATCCAAAAGTAAAAGAAGCCTATCTCGGTGTAGGATAAGAAAAAGCAGGAGAGCCAGGCGCTCTCCTGCTTTTTTTGAGTATTTATCCAATCATCACGCGCTCTCCGGGGTAGCGAAGACGTGATTGTTGTTTGTTTTTGAAAATGAATAACAGAACCGGCACACCAATTCGACCCATAAACATAAGCAGAACAATGATGCACTGGCTAACCGTGGAAAGATTACTTGTAATTCCGAGTGAAAGTCCTGTAGTTCCGAATGCTGAGCATACTTCAAAAATAACTTCCATCACAGAAAAACGGTCATGCTCAAGAATTAGTAGAATAATAATGCTGGTGCATACGGTAATTGAGGAGACGGTAAAAACAACGAAGCTTTTGATAATGTCCGTCTGATACAAGGAGCGTCCCAATAATTGGACTTCTTGATGACCGCGTGCATATGCAATAACGGTAAGTACCATAATAGCAAGCGTCGTAGTACGAATACCCCCTCCTACGCTAGAAGGGCTTGCCCCAATAAACATAAACATGCTCATAAGGAACTGTGTAGGCGTACTAAAATCTGTCATGTTCATTGTTACGAGACCACAGCTTCGGGTTGTAACCGAATTGAATAATGCATAGAATATTTTTTCATGCCAGCTCATACCTGCGAATGCCTGGTTATTTTCGATTACCAGTATACCGATAAAGCCGGTTATAATCAGAAAGAAAAAGGTAAGCGTCGTAAGTTTCGTATACAAAGAAAAGCGAAACGGTCGAGATTTTTTAATGAAATATTCATATGCTTCGACAAGCACAGGGAACCCGATTGCACCAAGCATGATAAGTAGCATCGTAATACTTTGTACGAAATAATCATGCGAGAATCCGAGCATAGAATTCCCGAAAATATCGATCCCAGCATTCGTATACGAGGAGACACAATGAAAGAGTGCATAATAAAACGCTTCGTACCACGTAGCATAATAACCGGTTCCCCAGAAGTAAAATCCGAGAATAATCGTTCCAATTGCTTCAAAGAAAACAGCCATGCCAATTACGAGTTTCATCAACTGAACAAGCCCAGATAGATTATTTCGGTTCTGATCGGTCATGATGAGCATACGATACGAGAGTCCGATATTTTTTCCTAGCAGAATCCAGAGAAATGTCCCAAGCGTCATAATGCCAATCCCACCGATCTGACAGGCGAAAATCAGAACAAATGTGCCGAATACACTAAACGTATCGACAGGATTAACCGTAGCGAGTCCCGTTACACTTACAGCGCTTGTCGCAATGAAAAGCGCATCTATAAATGAAAGTGTAACGCCTTCTTTTAGACTAACAGGGAGCATCAGCAGGATGACAGATAGGAACGTTGCTAGAAAATAACCGCCCACAAGAAGTTGCTGGGCTGAAAAACGGTTGGAGAGTCTTTTCATGCTGCCCGTCCTTTCTTTTTCATACATTAGGCCTGATGTAGATGCCAGAAGTCTCCCATATCGGCTGTCTGAATGGCATGTAGAAACTTCTGCCGCAGATCCGGGTACTGGCTGCTTAGGCTATCAATCAACTGCTTTATCTCCTCCCGTTTCGTCTTTTTATTAGCCGGACATGGGTTTGTGATAATGGGAATGTTCCGGGTTTCGATGAAACGTTCAATCGTATCCTCTTCAATGCCAACGAGTGGGCGGATGAGCGTGATGTCCGCGCGGTCAAGATACGTTTTCGGATGGAAGGACCCCATTTTGCCGTTGAATAATAAGTTCATGAAAAATGTCTCCATTGCATCATCGAGATGATGGCCGAGTGCGGCCTTATTGCAGTCTAGCTCTTTCGCATATTCATACAGCGTACCGCGCCGCATATTGGCACAAAGGGAACACGGATTTTTCTCCTGGCGGATATCGAAGACGACTTTACCGATCTCCGTTTCTTTCACATGTAGCGTGTGACCCAGTTTCTCTACGAACTCGACAAGCGGGGACATATTCATTCCGGCAAACCCGAGAGAAAGGCTGATGGGTACAATTTCAAACCGGACCGAGAGCTGGCGCTGGAGGGCTGTAAGCACATAAAGCAGTGTCGAGCTATCTTTGCCGCCGGAGACACCGACAGCGATGCGGTCACCGTCTTCAATCATATGATAAGCTTGTACAATCCGCTGTGCCGGACGGACAAGTCGTTTTCGTTCTGTGTTCGAAAGCGTGAATTCCATGTGATAACTCCTTTAGGGGTGCATTTTGATTCTATCTTTCATTATAAAGGGATATGATCGAAAGAGTGAAGATATAGATAAATTCACAGGAATTCACTACAGCAGCCTGATGGGATAAACATGCTATAATCATCGTGCAACCATACAATAGAGGGGCGATACGATGATTTTGAATGAGAAAATTAAGGCATCAGAAGTGGAACTGACCGGCTTGGACGGGGAAGAACTCGGGATCATATCCACGAAAGAAGCGCTAAAGCTGGCAAAAGAAGCAGGAGTCGATCTCGTTTGTCTGTCGCTTGCATCCAGCCCGCCGCCGTGTCGGCTGATGGCGCGTCAGGATGCACAGCAGAAGAAGGTAAAAGAAAAACAGACCCAGCGCAAACAGGAAAAGGGCCCGAAGATTAAAGAAATTCGTCTCAATGCTGATATTGAAGAGCATGATTACGACACAAAAAAACGCCAGGCTGAAAAAATCATTCGTGGCGGTGACTGGGTACAACTCAATGTGAAGCTACAGCGCAAGGAGACGGAAGCAGCTCGCAAGCTTGTTTCGGAGTTAGCAGCTGATCTTGCGGAATGTGCCCAGCAGGAAAAAGGCATACAGGTAAGCGGCAAGCAGGTAAGTCTTACACTGCGTCCGCGCTAAGCGTTTTTTATAAGCCCGCGTATGCGGGCTTTCTTCTTTTTCTCCCTCTTTATGCTTAATAAAATTGAAAAAATGTTCGTTCTATACACGAATAATCGAATATTATATTGTGCTATTGTTGGTATCGTTCGTATATAATGTGCTTATAAAGATGAAATAGAGGGAGGATACTATGTATCATTCTAAAAAAATAATGTTGCTTGGATCAGGAGAATTAGGCAAAGAGGTCATGATTGAAGCGCAAAGGCTTGGAATCGAAACGATTGCGGTTGATCGGTATGCAGATGCTCCGGCTATGCAAGTCGCTCATCGCAGCTATGTGATTGATATGCTGAATCCAAAGGAGATTCGCCAAATCGTTGAAGCAGAAAAGCCAGATTTGATTGTTCCGGAAATTGAGGCGATTGCTACATCAGAGCTAGTCAAGCTAGAAGAAGAAGGATATCATGTCATTCCAACAGCACGAGCTACCAAACTGACCATGGATCGTGAAGGGATTCGACGATTAGCTGCCGAAACATTACAGCTTCCTACCGCACGTTATCAATTTGCTGATACATATGAAGAATTCCAGCAGGCGGTTCAGGCAATGGGATTCCCGTGTGTCGTGAAGCCTATTATGAGTTCATCTGGCAAAGGTCAAAGCATTTGCCGCAGTGAAGCAGATCTGGAGAATTGCTGGCATGTAGCGCAAGAAGGAGGACGGACGAAAAACGGAAAAGTGATTGTGGAAGAATTTATCCGTTTTGAATCGGAAATTACGCTTCTTACCGTTCGTGCTGTAAATGGGACATTGTTTTGCCCTCCGATTGGCCATATTCAACAGGATGGGGATTACATTGAGTCATGGCAGCCACATAACATGACAGAAGAGCAGATCACAAAAGCGAAAGAAATTGCAAAAACCATTACGGATGCTCTTGGTGGATACGGCGTGTTCGGTGTCGAGCTTTTCCTCGCCAAAGATCAAGTGTATTTTAGCGAAGTTTCCCCTCGCCCACATGACACGGGCCTGGTAACCCTTGTTACCCAAAATCTTTCTGAATTTGCGCTGCATGTTCGAGCGATTTTGGGCTTTCCGATTCCTGAGATTACATTGAACACACCAGGAGCAAGCCGCCCATTTAAGGCACAAGAAGAGTTGGACGACTATCGGATCGAGGGAGTAGAGCAAGCGTTGGCGACTCCGAATACGCAAATTCGAATCTTTGGCAAACCAGTCACAAAAGTCGGTCGTCGCATTGCCGTCACACTCTCTTCTTCTACTACGGTGGAGGAAGCAAGAAAACAAGCCAAACAGGCACTGGATCAGTTGGTGCTTCGAAAATCGTAATCGCATGTTTTTTATAAGCCCGCATATGCGGGCTTTACTTTTTAGAAGGATATGGTAACGTTTAATTATACAGTGGTTAATTAAGAAGGGAAGATACTTGTGGCAGCAAGAAAAGCGGTTGAGCAGGAATTGAGCCGGGAACGTATTCTAGAAGCTGCGCGTGATTTGTTCGTGCAGCATGGGTACCAGAGTGTTTCCATGCGGCAGATTGCTCGAGAATTAGGGTACAGTCATGGTGCTATTTATTATCACTTTAAAAACAAAGCAGAGCTGTTTTATGCGCTCGTGCAGCAGGACTTTTTGTTGCTAGATACGACGCTTGAGGAGCTGATTGCTTTGCCGCAAACAACAGCAGGCGAGAAGTTGCGTCGCATTCTGCTTGGATTCATTGAGTTTGGTCTGCGCCATCAGAGTCATTATGAGATCATGTTTTTGATTAAGGACGAAGAGGTCAAAAGCTATCTTCATCAGGCACCGAATGAAAGTTATGAAAAATTTTCCCGTGTTGTTAGCGATTTGAGTGAGAATAAAGTGAGCATTTCTGCAATGTGGTCGTTATTTTTGTCTCTTCATGGATTCATTTCCCATTATTGTAGGTCTGGGCAGACGTTTGAAGAGGTGGAAGAACTGGCAAAAGCGCACGTATCGTATATTTTGCAAGGAATAAGTAAGTAAATGTGCAGAAATGAGGCAGAAATTTTTTTATCTATTAATTGACCATAGGTTAATAAGGAGGGATAAGAAATGAAGAAAGCATTAGTGTTGGGAGCTTCTGGTGGTATGGGTGATGCGCTTGTACGTGAACTGGTGAGCAGGGGGATTGAAGTAGTTGCGTTTGCGAGAAACAATAACAAGCTTGCGATGTTATTCGGGCACATGGTAGATGTAACGATGGCAAGTGGGGATGCTCGTAATGAGCATGATGTCGAAGAAGCCGCTCGTGATGTAGACGTGATCTTTCACACTGTTAGTGTGCCTTATAAGGATTGGATTGAAGGACATCCGCTCATTATGAAAAATGCGGTGCAGGCGGCACAAAAAAATAGTGCAAAGCTTGTTCTAATTGATAATATTTATGCATACGGAAGAAGTTCAGGTGCATTGGTAGGGGAAGAAGCCACGCGGCAGCCGCATACAAAGAAGGGGCGTATCCGGGTAAAAATGCAACAGATAGCAGAAGAAGCGCACGCTTCTGGTATACCGACAATGGTGCTTCACTTCCCTGATTTCTATGGGCCGAATGCGCATAATACGATTTTGAGCCACACACTTCAGGCGGTGCTTGCTGGGAAGCGTGCCATGTTCGTTGGCAACAAGAATGTGCGGCGTGAGTATATTTTTACACCAGATGGAGCGAAGGCAGCTGCGGAACTGGCGCTTCGAGACGATACGTATGGAGAGCGCTGGAACATCCCAGGTTCCGGCGTAGTATCGGGACATGAATTAATTGCGATGATTCGCGAGCAAACAGGGTATACCAAAAGCATAGGAACAGTTACGACAGGCATGATACGCTTTCTAGGATTATTCAGCCGTGATATGCGAGAGATTGCTGAGATGATGTATCTGACAGAAGAGCCAGTTGTGCTATCCGGTGCCAAGTATGAAGCGCGTATCGGTCCATTGCCACAAACATCGTATAAGGAAGGATTGCGGCAAATCGTGCAGGCGATGAAGACAGGAAGGATGACAGATGATTAATATTGGTCTTACCGGCTGGGGAGATCATGACGATCTGTATAAGGGAGTCAAAGTAAAAAGTAGCGAGAAGCTTACGGTATATAGCGCTCATTTCCCGGTTGTCGAAGTAGACAGCTCGTTTTATGCCGTACAGCCGATCAAAAACTACGTGAAGTGGAATCAAGAAACGCCGGATGGATTCGGTTTTGTTGTGAAGGCGTATCAGGGAATGACCGGACATTTGCGCGGTAAAAAACAGTTTTTTAGCAGCATGGGTGAGATGTTTGATGCGTTTATTCAATCCATTCAGCCGGTTATAGAAGCAGGAAAACTCAAGGCAGTGCTATTTCAATATCCACCGTGGTTTGACTGCAATGGGAAGAATATCGGAATTTTGCGCTACACAAGAGAGAAAATGAAAGATATACCCATCGCACTTGAATTTCGAAATCAGACATGGTTTGATTCCGTACGGCGGGAGCAGACGCTTGCCTTCATGGAGAAAGAAGGGTGGATTCATAGTATCTGTGACGAGCCGCAGGCCGGGATGGGATCGGTCCCTACTGTGTTACATGCGACCAGTCGAAAGCTTACCCTTGTTCGTATGCACGGGCGTAATGTAGCGGGCTGGCATTCGAGTGGACAGCCGAACTGGCGTGAAGTGCGTTATCTGTATCGCTATAATGAAACAGAGCTTCAGGAGTGGAAAGAAAATCTAGAACAGCTTCAGCAACAGACAAATGAAATTTGTGTGATTTTTAATAACAATTCTGGTGGTCATGCGGCTGGCAATGCCAAGCAACTGATTGATATGCTCGGTATTACATACGACAATCTTAATCCACAGCAGCTTGGTTTATTTTAACGATGTTTCATAGAAAAAGAGTGCCCAAGGAAAAGGCACTCTTTTTCTATGCTTATTTTACAGCTAGTTCTGCCTGACGACGGTATGCGCCGTGATGAGTTGGGCCTACATATTTGTTAAGGGCAAAAGAATGGCGAATCGCCGCAGTAATGAATTCTTTCGCGGTTTCAATTGCTTCACGCACTGGTTTTCCTTTTGCCAGCTCTGCTGTAATTGCAGCGGAATAGGTGCAACCAGCACCGTGGGTGAATGTGGTCTCGAAACGATCTGATTCAAGCACTTCGAATGTTTGTCCATCGTACAGAACGTCGACAGCTTTCTCATGCTGGAGCTTGCCGCCGCCTTTTACGATAACATATTTCGCACCGAGTTCCTGAATTTTCGCGGCGGCTTGCTTCATATCGTCTACCGTTTTGATTGGAGCCAGTCCGCTTAGTTGTGCGGCTTCAAACAGGTTTGGTGTGACAACGAGCGATTTTGGTACGAGTACGTCGCGCAGGCATTCATTCGTTTCTGGATGCAGGGCTTCGTCTGCTCCTTTACAAACCATAACCGGGTCTACAACAACATTTTTCAAGCCGTATTGCTCAATTTTACGGGCAACGAGTTCAATGATTTCAATAGAACCAAGCATGCCTGTTTTCATTGCATCTACGCCAATTCCAGATAGTACGGTTTCGATTTGTGCTTCTAGTGTTGTAAGATCAATCGGAAATACGTCATGGAACCAATCGCGTTTCGGGTCTTGCGCTACGATAACAGTGAGCGCTGTCATGCCGAATACGCCGAGTTCCTGGAATGTTTTGAGATCTGCTTGCATGCCAGCTCCGCCGCTTGTATCGGAACCTGCGATGGTAAGTGCTTTATAGATAGTCATGTAGATTACTCCTTATTCCGTACGAAATTTTAGGTTTTTAATAAATTGTACGAGTTTCTCTACATTATATCAACCATATCGTGGAGTACAAGCGAATGCTAATCGATTTTTGCTAGTTTATGCAGATCAGTAGACATCGTTTGTAATTCATTGACCATGTCAGTCATCTGCTGAATGGTGGACGTCGTTTCTTTGGAAAAGCTAGAGAGTTCCTCGATTTCCTTATTGATGGTTTGAACGTTCTTGCCAAGTTCACCAATAAAATCATTGATGCGTCGAGTTGAGTTACCGCTATCATCCGCGAGTCGCTGGATTTCTTTAGCCACCACAACAAAGCCCCGCCCGGCTTCTCCAGCTCGTGCTGCTTCGATGTTGGCATTCAAACCGAGAATTTTCGTCTGGTTGGAAAGCTGGGAGATGGTGCTGACGATTTCAGTGGTACGTTTGACGGAGTCATTCGATACGCGAGCCGATTCATTAATGCGTTCGGTGGAGGTCGAGACCTGTTCCGACATTGAATAGATCGTATCCATTGTATGCTTCATCTGTTCCATAGCAGTAGAAAGACGTGCTGCCATGTCTTTCATCTGATTTTCTTTCTCAACCGGACGGATGGCGGTCAGGCAACCGACAAGTTCGCCCTGATCATGAATCGGGAGGCTGGTTACGGTATAAGGAACGCCATACAAAGTTGTGTCTGTAATATTAGCTACAACTTTTTGGCTTGTTTCTAAGGCTCGCATAGTACCGCTACCTGGTTTGACAGGCTCATGATGTTTTATCTTAAAGTCGAGATGCTTACTGGCACTATAAAAAATGAATTTTTCCAGGTCAGAAATGGCAATTAAATATTCGTGCCCGGTTGCTTCCTGAATAATGGGGAAAATTGTACAGAGTGTTTTTAAATAAGTAGACATGTATACACCACTTTTCTGATGGAGTTTTATACCTACAACTATTCTCGATTTCGAGGCCAATTCCTCTATACACGGCATAGCAAAACCCTTCGCTAAGAAACGAAGGGTTTTTTATGAAAAGATTTTCTTATGTCATCTGGCGCGCTTGCTCAAATTCGGATTCAATGCGCGTATTTGGCTTAGTCGTAAGAAGGCTAACGAGTACAATCGCCAGCAGGCTCATGGTGAAGCCCGGTATCATTTCGTACAGTTTGGTTGCGGTAAACAGCGGGACATTCGTCCAGATGATTACAGCAGCTGCCCCGGCAATCATCCCGGCGAGAGCGCCCCAGCGGTTCATGCGTTTCCAGTAGAGACTTAAGAGAATAACCGGACCAAATGAAGAACCGAAGCCTGCCCAGGCATAGCCCACCAGATTTAGAATGGTATCATTGCGATTAAAGGCGATGATGACTGCTACAATGGATACAAGCAGTACGGATAAACGGCCTACGAGCATCAGCTCTTTATCGGTCGCTTTCCGACGGAAGAAAGTTTTGTAGATGTCTTCTGTCAGTGAGCTCGACGTTACCAGAAGCTGTGAGGATATTGTACTCATAACAGCTGCGAGAATGGCCGCCAGCAAGAAGCCAGTAATGATTGGATGAAACAAAATTTTGCCGAGCTCGATAAATACGGTTTCCGGGTCAGCAAGTTTGATGCCCTGTCTAGAGAAGAATGCAATCCCGATCAAGCCTGTGAACATAGCGCCAGCAACAGAGAAAATCATCCAGCCCATGCCGATACGGCGGGCTTTTTTAATTTCTTTTACAGATGAAATCGCCATAAAGCGCACGATAATATGCGGCTGACCAAAGTATCCGAGTCCCCAGGCGAACAAAGAAATAACACCAATAAACTGTGCACCCTGGAATATGTTTAAGAGTTGCGGATTAATGGAATGAATGGTCGAGAATGTGTCAGATAAGCCGCCCGTATAGAGAATTGTAACAGTTGGGACAAGGATGAGGGCGATCACCATAATTAAGCCCTGCACGAAGTCTGTCCAGCTGACAGCCAGGAAACCTCCGAACAGCGTATAAGCAACGGTAACACCTGCCACAACCCATAAGCCTGTATGATAATTCATGCCGAATGTGTTTTCAAATAAAACCGCACCGGATACAAGGCCGGACGATACATAAAACGTGAAAAAAACCATAATAACAAGGCCGGAAATCAGTCGTAGCATGTTGGATGTGTCGCCGAAGCGGTTGGCCAAAAATTCTGGGATCGTAATAGAGTTGCCTGCTACTTCTGTATATGTGCGAAGACGTGGCGCTACATACAACCAGTTGGCGTAGGCACCGAGTGTGAGTCCGATCACGATCCACGATGAGCTGAGGCCTTGAGAAAACATTGCACCTGGAAGACCCATCATAAGCCAGCCGCTCATATCGGAGGCACCGGCACTTAATGCCGTAACAGCTGGTCCGAGCGTACGACCGCCAAGCATATAGTCTGACAGATCAGAGGTACGCTTATACGCATACCAGCCAATCAGTAGCATTCCGGCCATGTACAAGATAATTGAAGATAATAACAATGTGATGTCTTGCTCCCTTCTCTTTCTATGATGTTTTGGTTGTAAATCAATAATTATGCAAACTGTTTTATTATTATATAATTATGCCACAGAAAATCACATGAAATTTTCTGAAATACGCGCAGTAAAACATGATCTTTCATGTTTATTTTTGGATAAAAACTGTGATGATTAGCTAAATGAGGAGAAACTACATAAGGAAAGCATATTGAACAGGCAACTTGTCTTTTCTACGTTCGTCAGTTGTCTTATGATAAAATCAGCCGAAGTATGGTTTAGCAGCTACTTAATAGAAGGAGGGATTTGATGAGCACGACAGGAAGCGGGTATGTGGAGCTGGCGACATTTGCGGGTGGATGTTTCTGGTGCATGGTAGCCCCATTTGAGGAACAGCCGGGAATTATAAAGGTAGTATCCGGCTATACAGGCGGGCATACGGAACATCCAACGTATGAAGAGGTATGTTCAGATACGACGGGTCATTATGAAGCGGTACAGATTACATTTGAACCGGATGTATTTCCATATACGAAGCTGCTCGAGACCTTCTGGCAGCAAATCGATCCGACCGACCCGGGCGGACAATTCCATGATCGGGGTCAGTCGTATCAGACGGCGATTTTTTACCACAGTGAACGGCAGCGGGAGGAAGCAGAAGCATCGAAGCAGCAGCTTGCAGCAAGCGGACGGTTTGATAAGCCGGTCGTAACGGAGATTCTTCCTGCTGAGCCGTTCTATTCGGCTGAAGATTACCATCAGGCTTACTATAAAAAAAATCCGATGCATTATAAGGCATATCGGTATGGCTCAGGGCGGCAGGCGTTTATTGAGGAACACTGGAATTCGCAAAAAGACAAAGAAATGCTTAAGCAGAAGCTTACGCCGATGCAGTATGAAGTAACACAGAACAACGGAACAGAACCGCCGTTCCGTAATGAATTTTGGGATCATAAGCAAGAAGGGATTTATGTGGATATCGTATCTGGAGAGCCGCTGTTTAGTTCATTGGACAAGTTCGACTCCGGTTGTGGCTGGCCGAGTTTTACGAAGCCGTTGCAGACGGAACAGGTTAAGGAGAAGATGGACTTTAGCCATTTTATGGTGCGTACAGAAGTGCGTAGCAAGGAGGCGGATTCTCATCTTGGTCATGTGTTCCATGATGGGCCAGCCCCAACTGGATTGCGCTACTGCATTAACTCTGCAGCTCTTCGCTTTATTCCGAAGGAGGACTTGGAGCGGGAAGGGTATGGGACATATAAAAAGTTATTTAACTCATAGCAAACAGACCTGTTTCTATTTAGTAGAAGCAGGTTTGTTTTATCTGGGTGCGTATTTCACGAAGTATGATTTTTAAAGCAAAACCACCAGTCATAACAAGAGATTTCTTGTTTCGCACACTGTTCATTTCGCTTGGCGATTTCCTGTACGCTATCTGCAGGCGGAACGATCAGGTGGCTACCAATCAGCTCATTACATGGCCAGTTAGCTGGGGTCGCAGCCTTTTGAGAGGTTGCGGTTTGCAGAGCTTGCACGGCCCGAAGAATCTCTGATATATTGCGGCCAACTTCTGCCGGATACTGTAGGATAAGCCGAATAACACCGCGGTCATCAATAATGAATACGGAGCGAACTGTAGCGGTTCCGTGCTCTGGATGCATCATGCCAAGACGGCGTGCGGTATGTCCGAGAGCATCCGCGATGACTGGAAATGTAATATTTACATTCAAGTGCTTGCGAATCCACTCAATCCATTTCAGATGACTGAAAACCTGATCAACAGAAAGACCGATGAGTTCACAGTTCAGGGCAGCGAATTGCGGGCGCATCGTTTCGAATGATACAAACTCGGTTGTGCATACAGGCGTGAAGTCTCCGGGATGGCTGAACAGGATAAACCATTTTCCCTGATAGGCATCCGGAAGTTTGATTGTGCCGAGTGTTGTTTTAACAGTGAGAGATGGGAAGGGATCGCCGATGACGGGAATACGAAAATCCGACATGAAGCATCGCACCTTTCATGGAATAGTCACCACATCGTATTCAATTTCTAGGCGGATGTTGCAGAGTAGGCTATCATATGTAGGAAACCCCCGGCTCTTCTCATATGAGCCGGGGGTTTATTCTAGTCGTTCTGATCTACTTTAAATGTTCGCGCCACATACAGAACCGGCGTTGAAGCAAGCGAGATCACAAACTTAATCAAATACGTGCTAATCAAGATTTGCCACCACACATGCCATGGATGAAAAAATGCAAATGCGACTGTGCAGAATACAAGGGAGTCCACAAACTGGCTGATGATCGTACTTCCGTTGTTGCGAATCCAGAGCTGATTATATTTTGGGAACGCCTTTTTTAGCATCGTATAAATACGTACATCAAGAAACTGACTGATGAAATATGCCAGTAGGCTGCCGAGTGCCAGGCGAGGCATCAGACCGAATAATTTCTCAAGCGGCTTCTGTGCAAAATCATCGGCAGTTGGTTCGAATACAAGTACCATCTGCATAATAATCGTCGTCATAATGAGCGTAAAAAAGCCAAACCAGACCGCTTTTTTGGCTGCTTTTTCGCCGTATTTCTCGTTTAGCAGATCACTGGTCAAATAAATGGTGCCATACATCGTATTCCCAAGCGTCATCACAATGCCAAGCATTTCGATTGTTTTGGTAACTTGAATATTGGCAAGTACGGTTGCCACCCCGATCCAGGCGTATAGTCCAGTCCGCCCGAAGAAGCGATAGCAGAGCAGGAACAAGGCAAAGTTCACGATGACAAACAGAGCCCCGTAATAAAAGTTAAACATGTTACATGAATCCTCCTTAGTTTTGGTAACGCGGGAGTTTGCGAACCGCGTTCGGACTGTGTCCGAGCATCAGATCATTTTAGTACTGTTGTTGTGGAATTACAATAAGAATTTGGGGGGCGATTTGCAGATGTATTTTTCCTTGCCTGGTTCATCTGAATAAATAGGTGGTTAATAACATACATTACAGAACGT